>CAZFIF010000007.1:3134-37642 GCA_964519065.1 uncultured Rikenella sp. | reverse complement strand
TGCAGAATCAACCGGTGAAGAGGTTACTGCAGAATCATCAAATGGGGAGGTTGTTACGGAGTCAGCAGGCGAGATGGTTGCTGAAGAGAAACCTATCCTGAAGGAGAAAAAAGAAAAAAAGGTGAAGGCTGGTGACGCTGAGGCTGCTGTGGCAGCGGCGGCTGTGGCAGCAACGCCTGAAGAATTTGACTGGGATGCCTACGAAAAGGGAGGCTTCACGGCGCAGTCGAGTCGTGCAGACCAGGAGAAGCTCTACGAGGAGACTCTCTCAACCGTAGCTGTTGACGAGGTTGTCGAGGGCAAAGTCATCTCGATGAACAACCGCGAGGTGGTTATCAATATCGGACAGAAGTCCGAGGGTGTTGTCAGTTTGAACGAATTCCGCTATAATCCTGACCTCAAGGTGGGAGACATGGTGGAGGTTTACGTTGACAGCCAGGAAGACAAGAGGGGCCAGCTTGTTCTCTCGCACAAGAAGGCCAGGGCTTACAATTCGTGGGACAGGGTCAACTCTGCCCTTGAAAACAATGAGATCATCACCGGTTACATCAAGTGCCGTACCAAGGGCGGTATGATTGTCGATGTCTTCGGCATAGAGTCGTTCCTGCCGGGTTCGCAGATAGATGTAAAGCCCATACGCGACTATGATGTGTATGTAGGCAAGACCATGGAGTTCAAGGTTGTAAAGATCAACCAGGAGTTCAAGAACGTCGTTGTTTCGCACAAGGCTCTCATTGAGGCCGAACTTGAACAGCAGAAGAAGGAGATCATCTCCAAGCTTGAAAAGGGACAGGTACTTGAGGGTACCGTCAAGAACATAACCTCCTACGGGGTATTCATTGACCTCGGCGGCGTTGACGGACTCATTCACATCACCGATCTTTCATGGGGCAGGGTCAACCATCCCGAGGAGATTGTTCAGCTCGACCAGAAGCTGAATGTGGTGATACTCGACTTTGATGACGACAAGAAGAGGATAGCTCTCGGTCTGAAGCAGCTTACCCCTCACCCGTGGGATTCGCTCAGTGAGACTCTCAAGGTAGGTGACACCGTCAAGGGCAAGGTGGTAGTGATGGCCGATTACGGTGCATTTGTTGAGATCGCCAATGGTGTGGAAGGGCTCATACATGTCTCTGAGATGTCATGGTCGCAGCATCTTCGCAGTGCCCAGGAGTTCATGAAGGTAGGTGATGAGGTTGATGCAGTTATACTCACACTCGACCGTGAAGAGCGCAAGATGTCACTCGGCATCAAGCAGCTCAAGCCCGACCCGTGGCAGAATATCGAGCAGAAGTACAGTCTCAATTCGCGCCACAAGGCACGGGTCCGTAATTTCACCAACTTTGGTGTCTTTGTCGAGATCGAAGAGGGAGTTGACGGCCTGATACATATCTCAGACCTCTCATGGACCAAGAAGATAAAGCATCCGGCTGAATTCACCGCCATAGATGCGGAGATTGATGTGGTTGTTCTTGAGATAGACAAGGATAACAGGAGACTCAGCCTGGGCCACAAGCAGCTTGAGGAGAATCCCTGGGACGTGTTCGAGGATCTCTTTACCGTTGACTCGGTGCATGAAGGAACGATCATAGAACTGTTTGACAAGGGTGCCATCATAGCTCTGCCATACGGCGTTGAAGGGTTTGCTACTCCCAAGCACCTGGTCAAGGAGGACGGAACGTCAGCTGCCGCTGATGAGAAGCTCGATTTCAAGGTTATTGAGTTCAATAAGGGTGCCAAGAAGATCATTGTTTCGCACAGTCGTGTATTTGAGGATCTCAAGAAGGGAACCGAGACTGCATCCAAGCGTTCCGATGCTGAAAATACCAGGAAGGCAGCCCGCAAGATCAAGGCCGGTCTCGAGAAGACAACTCTTGGCGATATCAGTGAGCTGGCGGCCCTGAAAGAAGAGATGGAAGAAAAAGAGGCTAAAAGTGTAGGTAAAAAGAAAAAATAACTTTACATTTAGTTGCCAAAATTATTAGCCATGGACTTTAATATTGAGAACAAGAAACAGTGTACGGTTATCAGTATCGAGACTGAGAAACTCGATACCCATATCGCTCCCTCGCTCAAATCAGAACTGGTGCTTATCTCCGGCAAAGGAGAGAGGAACATCATTCTTGATCTTCAGAAATGTCAGTATTGTGATTCCTCCGGGTTGAGTGCAATACTGGTGGCCAACAGGCTCTGCAAGAATGCTGGTGGCACCTTTGTGCTGTGCGGCCTTAACGAGGCTGTGGAACGGCTGATAACCATATCACAGCTTGACACTGTGCTTTCAATAACAGCAGATATCGAGGAGGCAGAGAAAATCATCTCCTGATGCCAGACGGCAGCATGTCGTTCAGGCTCACCATATTGGGAACAAGTTCTGCTCTGCCAACCTCTGACCGATATCCTACCGCTCATGTGCTTAACGTGCATGAGCGGTTGTTTTTGATAGACTGTGGAGAGGGCACCCAGATGCAGATGCGCAGGTACCGCATCCGCTTTGGAAAGATCAACCATATTTTTATCAGTCATCTTCACGGCGACCACTTTTTCGGGTTGTACCCGCTCCTCTCGTCATTCAATCTCATGGGCAGGAAGACGCCGCTTCACCTCTATGCTCCAGCACCCGTTGAGGAGCTGGTCACCAGGCACCTCTCCGATTTTGACATCAACCTCGGCTTCGGGCTGGAGATACATACCCTTGGCAGTCGTGATTGCACTCTGATTCTTAATGACAAAAGAGTTGAGGTCTTCTCCTTCCCCCTCAGGCATCGCATACCCTCCTGCGGGTTTCTCTTCAGGGAGAAGAGGGCTGACAGGAACATGATGCCCGAAATGATCGGGAAGCACGGCCTTACGATAGCCGAGATAGCTCTTCTCAAGCGGGGCAATGATATTGAGCGTGAAGGCGGTGAGGTTATCAGTTGCGAAGCTGTCACCATCCCTCCGCCTGAGCCCGTATCATATGCCTTCTGCAGTGACACGGCATGGTTTAAGGAGTTGCAGGGATATGTCAGGGGTGTTGACCTTCTCTATCATGAAGCGACCTTCGGTGACGATAATGAAGCGCTGGCTGTCAAGACAGCTCACTCCACGGCGCGGCATGCAGCGAATGTGGCTCGCGATGCGGGGGCGAAGAAGCTCCTCATAGGCCATTTCTCGGCTCGCTATAAGAGTGCCGATATTCTTGAGAAGGAAGCCCGCGAGGTGTTTGCCGCAACAGAGGCAGCCCGGGAAGGTACCTCTTATATTATAGGCTGATGGCTTGTATAGCTCAGATTGATTATCTTTGAGCCCGAAAAAATAAATCAATTACCTCCACGTGCAGGAAAAGATTCTGATCCTCGATTTCGGATCTCAGTATACGCAGCTTATCGCCAGGCGTGTACGTGAGCTCAATGTATACTGTGAGATCCATCCATTCAACCGTTTTCCTTCTCCTGATGATAGCGTCAGGGGAGTTATTCTCTCCGGCAGTCCCTTCTCTGTCCGTGATGCCGGCGCCCCGGCGCCCGACCTCACCGGTATCAAGGGCCATCTGCCCCTGCTGGGAGTCTGTTACGGAGCACAGTATCTCACACAGGCATACGGTGGAGAGGTGCTGCCATCTGACACCCGCGAATACGGTCGTGCCAGGCTGGTGTCTGTCGACATGCAGGATCCGCTTTTTACCGGTATTGTGGCGGGAACACAGGTATGGATGTCCCACGGTGATACAATAGCAGGTACACCTGCAAGCTACAGGATCACGGGATCAACTGAGGACGTAGAGGTTGCCGCCTTCAGAATCGAAGGGGAGCAGAGCTGGGGAATACAGTTCCACCCTGAGGTTTATCATACAACCGAGGGACTTACGATCCTGGGCAATTTCGTCAGGGGCATCTGTGGCTGCAGTGCCGGGTGGACCCCGGAGTCGTTCGTGGAGATGACCGTGAGGTCACTCAGGGAACAGATTGGCGATGACGGGGTGGTTCTCGGCCTCTCCGGCGGTGTAGACTCATCTGTCGCTGCCCTGCTGCTTGACAGGGCCATAGGCGACAGGCTGACATCCATCTTTGTCGATAACGGGCTGCTCCGCAAGAATGAGTATGAGTCGGTGCTGGAGGCCTACAAAAGAATGGGACTCAACGTCAGGGGTGTCGATGCTTCTGACTCCTTTGTACAAGGCCTCAAAGGGGTGGATGACCCGGAGACCAAAAGAAAGATCATCGGACGCATATTTATAGAAGTATTTGACCGTGAGGCAAGTAAGGTGCAAAACGTAAAGTGGCTTGCGCAGGGCACCATCTACCCTGATGTGATCGAATCGGTTTCGGTCAATGGCCCTTCAGCGACGATAAAATCACATCACAACGTGGGAGGATTGCCTGAAAGGATGCACCTGAAAGTGGTGGAGCCCCTGCGCCTTCTCTTCAAGGATGAGGTAAGAAGGGTAGGTCAGGCGCTGAACATGCCACGAGAGATACTGGGCAGGCATCCCTTTCCCGGACCGGGACTTGCAATACGGATCATCGGGGATGTCACGCCGGAGAAGCTGAACACCCTCCGTGAAGCAGATGCGATATTTGTGAACGGCCTGAAGCAGGGCGGCTATTACGACAGTGTATGGCAGGCTGCCGTCATCCTCCTGCCGGTACAGTCGGTAGGCGTCATGGGTGACGAGAGGACATATGAGAATGCCGTAGTGTTGCGTGCCGTCACCTCCACCGATGGCATGACAGCCGACTGGAGCCACCTGCCCCATGAGTTTCTCGCCGATATCTCCAACCAGATTATCAACAGGGTAAGAGGCGTTAACCGTGTGGTATATGACATAAGTTCAAAGCCCCCTTCAACCATTGAGTGGGAGTAAAGGGCACAGTTCAAAATCTTGACAAGAGTGAAATGGTAAAGAGATATGTATTTTTTCTGACACTACTGATATTTGTTCATTTTACGGGGCTGAGGGCCCAGGGACTGACACAGGAGACCTTCAAGATCGGCAAGACCCTGGCATTGCTTGAGGCCATTTATGTTGACAGTGTAGATATCTCTGAGATTGCAGAGCAGATGATAGTCACAACCCTGAGGAACCTGGATCCTCACTCGGTCTACATCCCGGCCGAGGATGTCCAGGAGGAGAACGAGCCACTGCAGGGTAATTTTGAAGGCATAGGCATACAGTTCAATGTACTCAGCGATACCATTATCATAATATCTCCCATACCCGGAGGACCTTCAGAGAAGGTCGGTATTCAATCCGGTGACCGCATAATAGTTATCGGCGGTGAGAAGGTGACCGGGATCGGCATATCAACCGCCGGCGTTCAGAAGAGGCTCAGGGGAGCCAAGGGCACCACGGTGGATGTGACCATCTTCCGGAAAGGTGAGAAGGAGTTGCTTGACTTCACCATCACCCGTGACAAGATTCCCGTCAACAGTCTTGATGCCGCCTATATGCTTTCGGACAATACCGGGTATATAAAACTCAGCAGGTTCTCTGACCAGACCGCGGTAGAGTTTGGACAGGCAGTGGCGCAACTGAGACTGAACAGGATGGAGAACCTGATCATCGATCTGCGCGGCAACTCCGGCGGTTACATGGTTCCGGCGGTGCAGATCGCCGATGAGATGCTGCCGGCGGAAGAGCTGATCGTATATCTTGAGGGACTGCATACCTCAAGGCAGGAGTACAGGTCGGCCCCCTCGGGCACCCTGACAGGCGCCCGCCTGGCAATCCTGATTGATGAAGGCTCCGCCTCTGCCAGCGAGATACTTGCCGGAGCGGTACAGGACTGGGACCGGGGGATAATAATCGGGCGCAGGAGTTTTGGCAAGGGATTGGTTCAAAACGGTTTTTCACTCCCTGACGGGTCGGAGATAAGGCTCACCATCGCCAGGTACTACACGCCGTCGGGACGTTCTATACAGACACCGTACAATGAGGGTTTTGACAAATATTTTCAGAAGTACTACAGCAGATACTTCAATGGTGAGCTGATACATGCTGACAGTCTTGGGCTGCCTGACTCACTCAAAGCATACACCATCCCCAACAGAAGGATCGTTTACGGTGGCGGCGGGATAACTCCTGATGTCTTCATACCCATAGATACCACCTATTATTCGGATTATTATCGTGATATGATCAGGACCTCCACCATTCTCAGTTTTATGGTAGGGTACACTGACAGGAACCGAAAGACCCTCCTCCGCAGGTACCGGACATTCGATCGGTTTAACAGCGAGTTTAACTTTGATAATGAGACTATTGAGGAGCTTAAGGAGGCCGGGGAAAGGAACGGTGTGAAGTTTGACACTGCTCAGTATGACATTTCTGCGCCGGAGATGCTGAAGGTAATGAAGGGCCTTGTAGCGCGCGACCTCTGGGATATGAATGAATACTACAGGGTGGTCAACCAGGAGGATAATGCAATTGACAGGGCACTGTCAATATTGAATGACCCTGTACTGTATGACCGGTTTCTGGGTTACCGCAGGGAGGTGGAATGAGGCTCCTTGCCAAGACCCTCCTGGGGCTTGAGGAGCCTCTTGCCTCTGAATTGCGAACGCTGGGTGCCGCGGATGTTACTATCCTCAACAGGGCTGTGGCCTTTGAAGGCCCTAAATCGATGCTGTACGGTGTCAATTACAACAGCCGCCTGGCGGTGTCTGTGTTAATGCCGGTTGCCACCTTCCGTGTGTCAGGAAAAAGGGATCTGTACAATGAGGCAGTGGCCATTGAGTGGGACCGCTGGCTTGACACCCGGACGAGCTTTGCCGTTACGGCGGTAGTAAACTCACCTCATTTCGACCATTCGGGGTATGTAGCCCTGGTGGTTAAGGATGCCGTTGCCGACTTCTTCCGCAGGCTTACACAGGAGCGTCCGTCCGTCAACCAGAAGTCGCCGGATCTGCTGATCAATGTACATATCAGCAACGATAAGGTGACCGTCTCCCTCGACTCTACCGTCACCCCTCTGTACAGGAGAGGCTACCGGCGAGGTCAATCCGCGGCTCCCCTTAACGAGGTGCTTGCGGCAGGGATGATCGCTCTCTCTGGATGGAAGGCTGACAAACCTCTTGCTGACGGCATGTGCGGGTCAGGAACCATTCCCGCTGAGGCAGGACTGATGGCATGTAACATATCACCCGGCAAATTCAGGAGGGATTTCGGATTTATGAGATGGAAGGATTATGATCCGGCCCTGTTCAGGTCGGTGAAGTTCGAGGCCGAAAAGAGAGAGAGGCGGTCTCCTGTAAGAATATACGGGTCAGACATATCTGAAGAGGCGTGCAGGACGGCAACGCTGAATATAAAGGTGGCGGGACTGGCAGATACGGTGGAGATAGCCCGGCGGGATTTTATGACAGGCCCGGCACCGGCGGAGGAGGGGACACTTATTATCAACCCTCCGTACGGACGCAGGATTGCCACGGAGAGCATCACTGAGTTCTACGGTGCAGCAGGATCAGCTCTCAAACACAGCTACCCGGGCTATACCGCCTGGATACTGTCAGGAGAGCCGGATGGGTTCAAGTCGTTGGGCCTGAAGCCATTCAAAAAATATGATCTGCTGAACGGTGACATAAAGTGCCGGTTTGCCGGTTACGATCTCTACAGCGGTTCGAAAAAGAGAACGACACCTGCGGGAGGCTGACAGTCACATTTTCTGCTCTTGCTGCAACCCTGTTCAAAAAAAGCTTGTCACGTAATAAAATAAAATGGTATTTGGGTAAGTTCTCTATTAGCAACAAACCTTTTATATTTGCACACGGGCCCGATGAGCTTTGATCTTGAAAATCTTGTGAGTGACCTTGACATCAGAGGTGCTGTTCTCTATTTTAAGGGAAACGTTGACTCGGAGATAATCAACAAAGCTCTTGACCTGGTGGAGGGCAAGCTATTGGCCACGCGTGAGACCCCCAGAATAAGGAAGAAGGTCTACAACGTGCTGGTCGAGAGCTTGCAGAACCTTTATCATCATGCCGACCTGGTGCCGCGTGGCTATCATGCCTCAAGGCCTGACAGGTACGGGCTGGTGGTGATGGAGAAGCTGGGAAAGGGTTACAGGGTGACGACATGTAACTTTGTGTCAGCTGTGCATGTGCAAGAGCTGGAGGAGAAGCTGACCAGGATAAACCGTTCATCACCTGATGAGATAAAGGAGCTCTACAAGGAGATACTCAATCATCAGGAGATAACCGAAAAGGGACTGGGAGGACTGGGACTGCTTGACATAGCAAGAAAGACAGGTCACAGGATAGACTTCAGGTTCAAGAGATATGACAACCACAATACTGCTTTTCGCCTCACGGCACTGGTAGCTACAGAATAAGACGATTAACAAAAAAAGGATAACCATGGAACCGATCATTATTGAAGGAACACCCAAAACACCGTCAGTTAAGTTTGATGCCTCCGAGGGCATTTTCGAGATCAAGGGGAGATCGATCCCTGAAAACTCGGTTGAATTTTATAAGCCTCTCAACGAATGGCTTGACAATTACATGCAGATACCTCTTGACAAGACTGTGGTGAACATAAGGCTTGAGTACTTCAATACCAGCTCATCAAAATGCATCCTGGATGTATTCAAGCGGCTTGAGGCCATTCACAAGTCGAAACACGATGTGGAGATCAACTGGTTTTATGAGGAGGATGATGAGGACATGCTTGAGGCAGGCGAGGACTATGATTCGATCATCAAGGTCCCGTTCAAGATGATAGAGATCGTGGAGTAGACCCTGTCCGGGATAGTAAGAGATCGGTTATTTGATAAAGCAGAGGGTGTCAGCCTTTAGGCCGGCACCCTCTGCTTTTATATATTACCGGCATGTCAGTCACCGCTGTGACGGTACCTCCATGCTTTTTTCAGCTTGACCGAGGAGTCGAGAATCCTGTACAGCACCCTGAAATAGAGCAGCAGGTAGAGGATGGCCGTCATGAACCAGATGACCACGGTATTTACCGCCAGGGTGCCGGCATAGACTCCGAATATCTTCTTGCGGGGAGCATAGAAGTGAGCTTTGATAAACATATTTTCGGGGTCCTGGAAGATCTGGTCGTAGTTCTGATAGAGCCTGTCCTTGTACCGTTTGATCTTGTTCTTCTCATTGTCGTTCCTCACGAACTCCTCGAGTGACTCGTTGGTATACTCTTTCTTCATTCTGATGAAACCCTCCCTGTCGGCCCGTTCAAAAGCCATGATGCTCTGGTCGCGGGCTCCCACGGCCTCTTTTGATACCTCGATATAATATCTGCGGACCTTCTCGATGTATTCACGGGCAGCCTCTACTGCCGCGAGGCTGATGTTGTCAGGGTCTATGATCCCCGGATTAAATGCGATTGAGGGTGTGAAGGCAAGTTCTTCCTCCGTCTCATTGCGGATAAGGATCATATCGTGCCTGTCAGAATCGTCCAGCCGTTCTCTCTCAATGTTACTCTCAACCCTGGAGAGGATACTCCTCATTTCATTGTACCAGATATCCTTCTTGAACTTCGCAATGCTGATGACCTTGTCATACTGGTAAAACTGTTTCTCGAACCTGTTGTTGATAAACTGGTCGACAGCCAGGGCCTCGTAACCCCAGCGGGCTGCAATGATCTCCCCGTAGACAGGTATGGATACCGGCGAGGAGATATTCGGATTAAGCCTGTCATACTTGACGATGATGCCGCTAAGGATTATCTGCGGAATGACGAGGAATGGGATAAGTATGTAGATTGTCACCACGGTCTTGAAACTGTCAGATATCAGCAGGCCCATCATATTGGCTGTTGCCCAGCAGGAGAAGAGCACGATCCAGTATTCAAGCCACATCCCCCTGATTCCGAAGATGCTGTTACCCACCGCAACGAACATGGCAGCCTGAATGGCTGAGATGAGAAACTGTACTCCAATCTTTGAGAGAAGGTAGCTGTTCCTGCTGAGGTCCAGGAAGGACTCTCGCCTCAGTATCTTTCTGTCCTTTATGATCTCTTCCGCACTGACGGTGAGTCCCATGAAGATGGCTACAATCACCGACATGAAGATATAGACGGGCAGGTTGCTGTTCTGAATGAGCATATATGCCGGTTCACGCACACTCTCGTCGAAATACCTGATTATGTAGGCGAGGAATAGAGCCAGTACCGGGGCTTCCAGCAGCGTAACCACAAGGTATTGGGTGTCTGACAGCTTGGTGAGTATGTCACGTTTGGCATAGACAAGAAACTGTTTAAGCCTGCCCGGGGTCTGGAGGGTTATCTCCGGTATGCCATTCCCCGGTGCCGGTGCGGTAGGCATATCCTCACGGTGTTCTTTGTAATAGGTATTCCATTCCGCAGGGGATATTTTACGTGTCTGCGTAGGACGACCGAACTCATCAAGCACCCTTGACTCCACGATGCTGAATATCTGCTCTGGGTTGACATTACCGCAGGTAGGGCATTCGCTGTCATTGTACCTTGGAAGCTGCATCCTGTCCTTGAAGTAGCCTATTGAGCTGACAGGCACACCGTAGTAAATCATATATCCGCCGCTGTCAAGGAAGATGAGCCTGTCAAACATCTTGAAGATATCAGATGATGGCTGGTGTATGACAACAAAGATCAGTTTGCCCTTGAGCTTGAGGTCATTGAGCAGGTCAAGGATGTTCTCCGAATCGAGCGAGGAGAGTCCGGATGTAGGTTCATCCAGGAAGAGGATAGAGGGCTCCCTGATTAGTTCGAGGGAGATGTTAAGTCTTTTGCGCTGTCCCCCCGAGATCTTTTTATTCAGGGGCGTTCCCACCTTCATGTCCCTTATCTCATAGAGCCCGAGGCTGTGGAGCACATCCTCCACCTTGGATGAGATCTCCGTGTCAGTGAGGTTTCCGAAGCACAGTTTGGCATTGTAGAAGAGGTTCTCAAAGACTGACAGCTCTTCAATCAGAAGGTCGTCCTGGGAAACAAAGCCTATCAGCCCTTTTACCTTGTCACCCTCATCATGGATATTGACTCCGTTTATCAGTACTTCACCCGCATGGGGTCTGTTGATTCCGTTAAGGACACTCAGCAGAGTCGACTTGCCGGCTCCGGAGGCGCCCATTATGCCTATGAGTCTGCCAGACTCTTCCGTGAAGCTCATGGAGTGGAGTCCCATGTCTCCCTCCTTGAACTTGTACTCGATGTTACGGACATCGTAGACGACCCTTGACGCCAGTGCCTTTTCATCGAGAAACTGCCTGATCACCTCGCTGTAGTAGATGGGCTTGCTGCTCATGAACTTGAGTGAAGCACCGCGCTCAAAGAGATAGACCCTGTCCTCATGCCGCAGCTGGCCGCTCAGCAGCAGCTCGCCGGTGCCGAATGACCTGACGAAGAGCATGTCTGCCTGTGGCAGGTTGAGGAATCTCACCTGGCCCCGCAGCGTTTCGTTCCTGATGTGATGTGTCTTTTCAAAGTTTTCTCCCGGCTCACTGTCGATGACAAGCACCCTGGATGATTCTGGTACCTCGGAACGCGATGAGAGCACAAACTCACGGATCAGATGGTAGTCTTCGGGGTCAACATTGAATCCCTCGGCAGCCGTGATGATGAACTCCAGCTCGGTGCCGCTGACTTCGGCACCTTCAGAGCGGCAATATTCAAGGAGCTGAACCAGTACAATGATCTTCTGGTTAAGGGTAAGCTGGGTCCCGATATCGAAACATATCTTTATTATCCTGACTGAGATGGCTGCGTTCCTGCGTGCCTCATTTCCCTTTTTCAGGCGCTGTTGTGCCTCTGCATAATAGTTGTCAAAGATCTTCAGATAGGCATCCACTCCCTCCTGGTTGAGCTGGGGCCTGAGAAACGCCTCCACAACCCTGCGCCTGTCCATGCCGTTGCCCTGTGCTGGGGCTATGATGGCAAAGAGATGCATCAGGGTCCTTAATATCTTCTCATTCATCCCGGAGTGGTTTTGCTCGCTATTATAGTTCTGAGTTTATTATAACGAATTGCCGGGGCCTATAGTATCCGTAATCTGTCATATTGGCATGAATTATCCGCTCCGGGTGGTGTGGCAAAAAAATTGATCAGAGAGAGAAAAGAAAAGTAAGTGATATGAATTTTGAAAATTTCACCATTAAGGCTCAGGAGTCGGTTCAGAAGGCGGCCGAGGTGGCTGCCGGCAGGGGGCACCAGGCCATCGAGTGCGGACATCTGCTAAAGGGGATAGTTACCGAAGCGGAGAGCATTGTTTCATATATACTTTCAAAGAGCGGTGTCAACGGCTCCCTCTTCAACAAAGCCGTTGATGATCTCATCGAGAGCTATCCGCGCGTTAGCGGCGGTGAACCTTATTTCTCGAAGGCTTGCTCATCGGTCTTCAACCGTGCAGCAGATCACGCCGCGAAGATGCAGGACCGGTTTGTGTCTGTCGAGCACATTCTTCTTGCCATACCGGAGGGATCAGACGCGGCCGCCCGGCTGATGAAGGATCATGGCCTCACCGCTGACAAACTCAATGCAGCAATACATGATCTCCGCAAGGGTGCCAGGGTCACGGGCCAGTCGCAGGAGGAGACCTACGACTCCCTGAACCGTTATGCCATTGACCTCAATGAGCGTGCACGCGTTGGCAAGCTTGATCCCGTCATCGGAAGGGATGAAGAGATCAGGCGCGTGCTGCAGATCCTGTCACGCCGCTCAAAGAACAATCCTATACTTATCGGTGAGCCCGGAGTCGGCAAGACCGCCATCGCCGAGGGTTTGGCCCACCGAATTGTCCGCGGCGACGTACCCGAGGGCCTCCTTGACAGGAAGATCTATTCACTTGACATGGGAGCTTTGATAGCCGGAGCAAAATATAAGGGTGAGTTTGAGGAGAGGCTGAAATCGGTAGTGAATGAGGTGATAGCCTCTGAAGGTGAAGTGATCCTCTTCATTGACGAGATACACACTCTTGTCGGCGCCGGCAAGGGAGAGGGGGCCATGGATGCCGCCAACATACTCAAGCCGGCACTGGCCAAGGGTGAGTTGCGTGCCATCGGTGCCACCACACTGAATGAATATCAAAAGTTCTTTGAGACAGACAAGGCTCTGCAGCGCCGTTTTCAGGTGGTCATGATCAATGAACCCGACAGGGCTGATGCCATCTCAATACTGCGCGGGCTGAGGGAGAAGTATGAGGCTCATCACAAGGTGATAATAAGAGATGAGGCGATAATTGCAGCTGTTGACCTGTCATACAGGTACATCACTGACAGGTTTCTTCCTGACAAGGCCATTGATCTGATTGATGAGGCAGCTGCACGGCTCAGGCTGGAGATGAACTCCGTGCCGGAGGAGATAGACAGTGCTGACAGGCTCATCAGGCAGCTGGAGATCGAGCGCGAGGCAGTACGTCGCGACGGTGATACTGTCAAGGAGAGGGAGCTCTCGAAGGAGATCGCCGACCTTGCGGCAAACCGCGATGAGATGAAGGCCCGCTGGCGCTCTGAGAAGGATCTTGTAGAGAACCTTCAGAAAAAGAAGCAGGAGGCTGAGGAGCTGCGGTTCCAGGCTGAGAGCGCCGAGAGAGCGGGTGATTACGGCAGGGTGGCGGAGATACGTTACGGACGACTGGTGGAGAACGAGAGCGAGTCGGCGGCACTGCAGAAGGAGATAGAGGAGAAGCGGGATTCTGGCTCAATGGTTCGCGATGATGTACGCGCTGACGACATCGCCGAGATAGTATCACGCTGGACCGGCATCCCGGTAACCCGTATGCTCGAGAGTGAGAGGGACAAGCTTCTGAGGCTCGAGGAGGAGCTGCACAAAAGGGTGGTAGGACAGGATGAGGCGATCGCCGCCGTCTCCGATGCCGTGCGCAGGTCACGGGCAGGACTTCAGGATGAAAGGAAGCCAGTGGGCTCATTCATTTTTCTCGGCACCACAGGCGTCGGCAAGACAGAGCTGGCACGGGCGTTGGCGGAATACCTCTTCAACAATGAGAACCTGATGACGCGGATAGACATGACCGAATACCAGGAGAGACACACTGTCTCAAGGCTTGTGGGAGCGCCTCCCGGATATGTCGGTTATGACGAGGGCGGGCAGCTTACGGAAGCCATTAGGCACAAACCCTATTCGGTGGTGCTCCTCGATGAGATAGAGAAGGCTCACCCCGATGTATTCAACATCCTGCTCCAGGTGCTTGACGACGGACGGCTGACAGATAACAAGGGGCGGACAGTGAACTTTCGTAACACCATTATCATCATGACATCGAACCTTGGCTCGTCACTGATACGCGAGAGCATCGGGGAGAGCAACGGCGAGCTGGACGAAGAGAAGGCTGATAAACTGCGAAAGGAGTTGATACAGCTGCTTCGCAATACACTGAGACCCGAGTTTGTAAACCGTGTTGATGAGATAGTAATGTTCACGCCACTGTCTGTGGAACAGATACGCGAGATAGTAAGGCTGCAGTTCGGGAGGATAGCTCAGATGCTTGAGGAGAAGGGCATCAGGAGTGAGCTCACGGAGAGGGCGGTTGAGTGGCTTGCCGACAGGGGTTTTGACCCCCTGTTCGGGGCGCGGCCTGTGAAACGACTGATGCAAAAGGAGATAGTAAATGAGCTGTCAAAGGCAATAATTGCAGGCGAGGTTGACAGGGCGAAGGTGGTGAGGATAGATGTTCAGGGGGGAGGCCTGGTAATAGGCAACAGCTAATACGAAGGTCCGTTGCGGCGGTAACTCTCGAGACAGCTTTCGCGGTCGGCGTGGATGTCAAGGGCCTTGTGCAGCTGCAGGAGTTCAAAGAGCTCCCTGGCTGAATGTGTCAGGCCACATAGCCTGATGGTGCAGTAATTGGAGTGCGAGACCCGCAGCAGGTGCAGTATCATGGCAAATGCGGTGCTGTCGAGGTAGTCTACGCCGTCAAGGTCAATAACCACCTTCGTGAAGGGGGTTTCAAAAAGCTTCAGGATGCCTGGCCTTATCCTGTCAACATTCAGGGCGTTGATCCTGTCTGTGGTGAAGCTTATCACCTCAATGCCGTCAATATTTTCGGAGACAACCATCTGTAACTACCTTGACCCGGACAGATAATCGTTTATCTCTGCCGTCACCGTGGAGGCGTCTTCCCCGAACCTCTGTATGAACTCGCGGTAACGCTCTTTTTGTTCACCGGCTTTGGCCAGAAGTTCAAACTCCTTGAGCATTTTTGAGGTATCCTCCATACCCATCACTGACACTGAGCCCTTTGCCTTGTGCGCAAGCAGACCGAGCTCATAGTATTTCTCGTGTTCGAGAAGCTCATTCATCTCCGTAACAAACTCCGGGATCTGGTTTATAAAGATGCCTGCTATCTCTTCCATCGTGGCAGGATCGCCTCCGGTGATGCTGACGAGATACTCGGGCTTGAAAATGGTATATTCCATTTGAATGAACTTTGGTTCCGGGTACAAATATAGAAATAATGTAACCTTCAGCCTCACAGGAGTCTCAAAAAGAGCCCGGGCAAACATGATTTATCGCATCAATTATTCTGGTTAAAAATGATACTTTTGCTTAAGATACTAAAAATTTTATCATGAAAAATACTCCATTTCTTAAGTTCCATGAGGAGCTCGGTGCCAGGCTCATTCCCTTTGCCGGTTACAATATGCCTGTTGAGTATGCAGGAATAAATGAGGAGCATATTTCAGTAAGGGAAAAAGTGGGTGTCTTTGATGTCTCGCACATGGGTGAGTTCTGGGTAAACGGACCGCGGGCACTTGATTTCCTGCAACACATAACCACCAATGATGTATCGGCCCTTACTGACGGAAAAGTGCAGTATACCTGTTTCCCCAACGGCAGGGGGGGCATTATTGATGACCTCCTCATCTATCGCTTCAGTGCGGAGAAGTATCTTCTCGTTGTCAATGCCGCAAACATTGATAAGGATTGGGATTGGTGTGTAAGTCATGCCGGTCGCTTCGGTATAGAAGCAGGTCCGGGCAAGGATCTGCACAATGCCTCCGAGTGGACTGCCCAGCTGGCGATACAGGGTCCGCTGGCCCTGCAGGCTATGCAGAGTCTTACCGAAGAGTCCGTGACGGATATGGAGTACTATACATTCAAGGTGCTTACTTTTGCCGGTATTGAAAAGGTAATCTTCTCCACCACAGGATATACCGGTGCAGGCGGATGTGAGATATATGTCAGGAATGAGGATGCCCCCCGTCTCTGGGAGGCAGTCTTCAAAGCGGGGAAGGAGTATGGCATCAGGGCTGTGGGCCTGGGTGCCAGGGACACGCTGCGCCTTGAGATGGGCTTCTGTCTCTATGGCAATGATATCAATGATACCACTTCACCCATCGAGGCAGGCCTGGGCTGGATCACGAAATTTGTGCCCGGCAAGGAGTTTATTGACAGGGAGCTGCTGCTCAGACAGAAGGAGGAAGGAACAGAACGGCGCCTGAAAGGTTTTTTGATGGTTGACAAGGGCATCCCGAGACAGCATTATGAGGTTGTGGACGCGGAAGGGAACACCATAGGAGAGGTCACTTCAGGGACAATGTCACCCATGCTCAGACAGGGTATAGGGATGGCCTACCTGAAACACGGCTTCTGGAAAACAGACTCGGAAATTTTCATACGTGTCAGGGGAAAAGACTTGAAGGCGAAGGTGGTAGCCCTTCCATTTTACAAACATTAATATCCGTTGTTCTCATCACGAAATGACACAGAAGTGGCTTGAAATATGCTTTACTCCTGCGAGCTTCAGCGCGCACGAAGACCGTGAGGCGATAGTAGCGGTTGTCGATATCCTGCGTGCAACAAGCTCAATATGCAATGCCTTTGCCAACGGCGTGAAAGAGATCATACCGGTATCTACGGTGGAGGAGGCGCGTGAGATGAAGGGACTGGGACATCTCCTTGCGGCCGAGCGTGACGGTTTTGTCCTCAGCTTTGCTGACTTCGGCAATTCGCCATTCAACTTCACCGCCGAGAAGGTGCAGGGAAGGAGCGTGGTGTACAGCACCACCAACGGAACGGGGATCATGAACAGGGCTTCAGGGTGTCATCAGGTGGTGATAGGATCATACCTCAACTTATCCGCGCTCTGCAACTGGCTCGAAGGACAGGAGAGAAAAGTAATCATCGTCTGCGCCGGGTGGAAAAACAGGTTTAACCTGGAAGATACACTCTGCGCTGGTGCCATTGCCGAGAGGCTCCTTGAGGGTGGCAGGTTCAGAACCATCTGTGATTCGGTACATGCTGCCACTGACCTGTGGAACATGGCAAAAGACGATCTTATGGGATATATCGGGAAGGCAGCACAGAGATCAAGGCTCAGGGATAAGGGACTTGATGACTGTCTTGAATTTTGTCATACATTTGATGTGACGGAAAAGATACCGGTTTTGCGCGACGGAAAGCTGGTGGCACTGTGATACGTAATATTTACCTTGCTGAAGCCCCCCGGCAGCGGACTATAGCGGGACGGAATTAACAGATTAACAATATAAACTTATCAGAAATGAAAAAACACAACTTTTATGCAGGCCCTTCGATCATGCCTCAATACACCAACGAAAAGGTGATAGAAGCTATCAGGGATTTTGCAGGTACTGGACTCTCAATCATGGAGGTCTCCCATCGCAGCAAGGAATTCGTGGCAGTGATGGAGAGCGCTGTGAATCATGTGAAGGAACTGCTGGATGTTCCTGAGGGCTATTCAGTCATTTTCCTTGGCGGAGGGGCAAGCCTCCAGTTTGCAATGTTGCCGATGAACCTCATGGAGAAGAAATCTGCCTACCTGAACACCGGCGAGTGGGCAGGCAAGGCTCTCAAGGAGGCCCGGCTCTTCGGGGAGGTCGTTGAGGTGGCTTCATCCAAAGACAGAAACTTTAACTATATCCCCAAAGGCTACACGGTGCCCTCTGATGCTGATTATTTTCATATCACAACCAACAACACCATTTACGGCACCGAGATGAAGGTTGATCCTGATGTCTCAGTTCCCCTGGTGGCTGACATGTCGTCCGATATCTTCAGCCGTCCGGTTGACGTCTCAAAATACTCTGTAATTTACGGTGGTGCGCAGAAGAATCTGGCTCCCGCAGGGGTCACCTTTGTCATCATCAAGGATTCAGTGCTGGGAAAAGTAACGCGCCCGATTCCCACGATGCTCAATTACAAAACGCACATTGATAAGGAGTCAATGTTCAACACTCCGCCGGTAATGGTTGTCTTTGCCGCCCTGAAAACCCTTGAATGGCTGAAGCAGAAGGGTGGCATCAGCGCGATGCACAGGATCAACAAGGAGAAGGCAGCCCTGCTCTATGACGAGATAGAACGCAACAAGCTCTTCATGGCTACCGTGCCCGACCCTGAGGACAGGTCGCTGATGAACGCATGTTTTGTGATGTCAGACAACTATACTGAGCTGGAAAAGGAGTTTGCCGACTTTGCAAAGTCAAAAGGCATGATAGGGATTGCAGGCCACCGCTCTGTGGGTGGCTTCCGCGCCTCACTCTACAATGCTCTGCCTCTTGAGAGTGTGATTGCGCTGGTTGACTGCATGAAGGAGTTTGAAAACAAATATTAAGCCGTAGTATCATGAAAATACTGGTAGCCACTGAAAAACCGTTTGCTCCACTGGCCGTTTCGCAGATACGCGATGTGGTGGAGAAGGGTGGGCACACCCTGGATCTCCTTGAGAAATACAGCTCCCCGGAGCAGCTGCGAGCTGCAGCCGCTGATGCTGATGCACTCATTGTGCGGTCCGATATTGTGGATTCCGCCCTTCTTTCTGCTGCCCGGAAACTTAAGATAGTAGTCAGGGCAGGCGCCGGTTACGATAACCTCGACCTGAACGGATGCACTGCCTCCGGTGTCGTTGCCATGAACACCCCCGGCCAGAACTCCAACGCTGTCGCCGAACTGGCTTTCGGCATGATGCTTTACTCGGCACGCGGAGGCTTTGACGGCAAAACGGGGTCAGAGCTCCTGGGCAAGAGTCTCGGACTGCATGCCTTCGGTTATGTGGGAAGGTGCATGGCCCGTATAGCATCCGGTTTCGGCATGGACACCTACGCATACGACCCGTTTGTGGATCACAAGGCCATGCGCGATGCGGGTGTTACTCCCGTTGACACGTTAGAGGAGCTCTATTCCACCTGTCAGTACGTCTCACTGCATATACCTGCCAATGAGAAGACACGGGGCTCTGTCGGCGAAAAACTGATATCACTGATGCCGTCCGGCGGCGTGCTGGTGAATACTGCCCGCAAGGAGGTCATCAATGAGGCGGAGCTGGCATCGATGATGGAAAAGAGGAGTGACATCAGTTATCTTGCCGATGTGGCACCTGACAATGCCGCACTCTTCGAGGAGAAATTTGCCGGACGCTATTTCTTCACACCGAAGAAGATGGGAGCACAGACGGCAGAGGCAAATATCAACGCCGGCGTCGCCGCCGCAAGACAGATAGTAGCCTTCTTTGCCACGGGAGACGAAACCTGCAGAGTAAACAAACCAAAATAGGAATTTGTCAATTAACAGATATGGCTGTTGTTAAACCGTTCCGGGGACTACGTCCGCCGGCTAGCCTGGCAGCGGAGATCGCCTGCCTGCCCTATGATGTCATGAATCCGGCAGAGGCTGCCGCCATGGCAGAGGGGAAGGAGAAATCTCTTCTCCATATTACCAGGTCAGAGATAGACCTTCCTGACGGCACTGACCTGCATTCGGAGGAGGTCTACCGGAAGGCTTTTGAAAACTTCACCGCCTGGCAGGAGAAAGGATGGCTGTTGCAGGATGAGTCGCCCCATTTTTACATCTATGCCCAGACAATGAAGGGACGCACACAGTACGGCATTGTAGGAGCGGCATCGGTGGATGACTATCTCTCCGGTGTTATTAAGAAGCATGAGCTGACAAGGCCGGACAAGGAGGAAGACCGTATGGTACACGTGCGATCCAATAATGCCAACATTGAACCTGTCTTCTTTGCATATCCTGCGGTCAGGGAGCTCGACCGGATTGTAGAGCGGATCGTCAGCAAGGAGAAACCGGAATACGATTTTGTGGCTGAGGACGGTATAGGCCATCACTTCTGGGTTGTGCGCGATGGGAAGACCAACGCGTCAATTGAAAGGGTCTTCGCCGAAAAGGTGCCATTCATGTATGTGGCTGACGGTCATCACAGGACTGCCGCCGCAGCCCTGGTAGGAAAGGAGAAGAGAGAGCGGAATCCGTCACACCGTGGTGATGAGGAGTACAACTTTTTTCTGGCGGTACACTTTCCGGATGACCAGCTCAAGATTTTCGATTACAACAGGGTTGTCAAGGATCTTAACGGCATGACGGCGGAACAGTTCCTGGAGAAACTGAAGGAGTCCTTTGCAATAAAGGCCAGGGGGGCCAAAACATACCGCCCCGGCAGGCTGCATAACTTCGGAATGTACCTTGACGGACAGTGGTACAGCCTTACTGCCCTGAAGGGTACCTATGACGATTCCGACCCCATAGGCGTGCTTGACGTAACCATTCTTACAGAGAAGGTGCTGGTTCCGCTGCTTGACATACAGGACATGAGAAGATCGAAGCGGATCGACTTTGTCGGCGGGATCAGAGGACTGGGTGAACTGAAACGCCGGGTTGACAGCGGTGAGATGAAGGTGGCATTTGCCCTCTATCCTGTATCAATGCAGCAGCTGATAACCATCGCTGACACCGGCAATATCATGCCCCCCAAGACAACCTGGTTTGAACCCAAGCTGAGGAGCGGACTGGTAATCCATAAACTGGACTGACAGGATTCATCCGTAACCATGGGCAAAATTGCAGCGAATATTGAAACACTCTTGAGGAAGCTTCCACCCGAGGTGAAGGTCGTTGCAGTAACCAAAACCCGCAGTGCGGAGGAGGCGATGGAAGCTTACAATGCCGGGCTGAGGCTCTTCGGAGAGAACCGGGTGCAGGAGCTGACAGCCAAGAAAAATCTGCTTCCTCCTGATGTCACATGGCATCTTATAGGACACCTGCAGTCGAACAAGGTCAGGCAGGCGGTAGCCGCAGCCTCCATGATAGAGTCTGTGGATTCGCTGAGGCTCCTCGCAAAGATTGATGACGAAGCGGTCATACAGGAGAAGCAGATAGATTGCCTGCTGCAGTTCCATATTGCCTCCGAGGAAACCAAACAGGGTTTCGGGATTGAGGAGGCCGACAACACCAATTGGAAAGAGGTTGCAGCATCACTTCGTGCCGTACGCATATGCGGCGTTATGGGAATGGCAACCTTCACTGATGATATGGAAAAGGTGAGGAGGGAGTTCCGGACGCTGGCGCTGATTTTTAATAACTTGCACGACAAGCACTTCGGCAGCATGGAATTCTTCAGGGAGATATCAATGGGAATGACCGGCGACTGGCCCGTCGCTATCGAGGAAGGAAGCACCATGATCAGGGTCGGAACACTTATATTTGGAGAACGAATTAAAAGATAAAATGAGCACAATCAGTACACGTTACCTGGGACTCGATCTGAAGAGTCCTGTCATTGCCGGGAGTTCTAACTTCACATCAAAGGTTGATTCAATCAAGGAAGCCGAGGCAGCTGGTGCCGGGGCTGTCGTACTTAAATCCCTTTTTGAGGAACAGATAGTCTCCCTGGCTCACTCGATGTCATCAGAAGGAGCATATCCCGAGGCAGACGATTATCTTCAGTACTATACCCGCACCAACAGCGTTGAGACCTACCTTGAGCTGGTCAGAAATGCACGCAGGAGCGTGCAGATACCGGTGATAGCCAGTATCAACTGCTTTTCCGAAAAGGGGTGGACTGATTTTGCCATGGAGATAGAGAAGGCGGGTGCCAGTGCACTGGAGGTGAACATTTTCTTCATACCTGTGGACAAAAGTCAGAAGAGCACAGAAGCTGAAAATCTCTACTTCAGGATCATAGACAATCTTACAAAGAAGCTGAAGATCCCTGTTGCCGTCAAGATCGGGCTGCGCTTCTCAAACCTTCTCAATTTCGCATGGCAGACAGGTAACCACGGTGCCTCAGGCATTGTCATGTTCAACAGGTTTTATGAACCTGACTTTGATATAAACACCATGGAGATTGTTCCTGCCTCCGTGCTCTCAAACCCTGTTGAACAGCGCTATGTTCTCCGCTGGGTGGGGATGGTCAGTGCACAGGATATCAAAATTGACATCTCAGCTTCCACCGGGGTGTACACCGGGGAAGATGCCATCAAATATCTCCTGGCCGGGGCCACGACTGTTCAGGTCTGTTCGGCTCTCTACAGGCGAGGTTTCAGGGTAATCACCGAGATCAACGAAACAATCCATAAGTGGATGGATGATAAGGAGTTCGCTACTATCAACGACTTCAGGGGGAGACTTAACTACCGCAACATAGAGAACCCGGCGCTCTTTGAGAGATCCCAGTTCATGAAGCACTACAGCTCCTACATTTAGCGGAGGGCTATTGTTTGAGCACTGAGATCAGCTCCTCTGTCAGTTTTTGCAGGGGAGTGTCATAATGTGCTATGGCGGTGTCCAGCCGCGCAATTATCTCGGCTTTGTCAACGGCACTGATTTGCTCAGAGCAATCTTCCAGGACAGTAAAGCATTCCAGAGAGGTCATGTAATCTCCTGCCATGAATGCCTCGCACAGAGCGATGGCATATTCCGAGTAATCGAGTCCGGACTGCCAGCATGAGGATGCCAGCATGGCCTTTGTTTCCGGCTTCTTCACATCACCAAGAGAGCGGATGACCTCAGGGCGTCCCGCTCGCTCCTTCATGTCATTGAAAAATGCGGATATTGCAGTTTTTATTTCTTCCTGGTCAGACTCATCGTATAAATGTGCCAGGAGGATGATCGCCCCTTCAAAAGGTTCTTCTGCCCGCAGCATACTAATCCGGTCATTAATCTCGTTATACTTTGCGTTACTGAGTATTCTACGGAGCTCAGCAAGTTTTTTTTCTGACTTAATCATTATGGTAAGTTTTGAACAAATTTATGTCTAATAATAACTTAAGGGCACATTTGATTAATAAAAAAAAAGTGGTAATTTGGTCGGATGTAAGTCTGTGAACTCTAAAATTAAAATCATTATGAACTGTAAGCTTAAAATTCTGCCACTTATCCTGGGAGTGACAGCTCTCGCGATCTGTATGGTCATCACCTCTTGCAAGGGAAAGACAAAAGCAGACAGCTCCAGGGCAACCCCGGAAGCTGTCAGTGCTGATGAGCAGACCATGGAGCAGATCAAGACTGCGGAGAAGGTTTTCAATGCTCTTCCCACTCCTCTGGAGGTAGCACAGCTTATCAAGGAGGCAGGAGCCGGTTTTGATGCATCACTGCTTAATCCCGTTGAGAACAGGGCCAACTACACCACAAGCAAAAGTATGGCTCTCAACCTCGGTATATTCGTCTGTGATCTCAGTTTTGCAAGTATGTATGACGAGACTTCACTCCTTGTCAACTATATGGAGGCGGCGGAGAATATGGCTACGGGGCTGGGGATACTTGATGCAATAGACGAAACCACTATTGAGAGGCTGGAGCAAAACATCAACAACCGTGATGTGATCATGGAGATTGTTTCGGAAACCTTCCTCAATTCACAGGCTTATCTTGAGGATGACGAGCAGCATGCAGTTGCCGCCACCATAATTGCAGGAGGCTTCATAGAGGGGCTCTATATCTCCACCAATATGGTTGAGATGAAGAACTTCGCAGGTAATAAGCTGGTAGGTACCATAGCCGATCAGAAGATGTCAGTTGATGACATGATACGTCTCCTGGAGACCTACAATGACAACAGTGCCATACAGGAGCTGCTGGGACCGATACAGGAACTAAAGCTCCTTTTTGACAAGGTTGAGCGTTCGTCGTCCCCTGCTTCCGCACAGTTGGACAGGACAACCGGAGTGACGGAGATAACCGGCTCGGCATTGTCCGAGATGAAGCCGGATGTGTTCAGGGCCATCAAGGAGAAGGTTGGAGAGATCAGAAACTCATACGTAAAATAGGTTCCGATGAAACAGGTTATACAGACAATAGTCCTTACAGTCCTTCTCTCCCTTATCGGGAGCGGGGAGGCAGCTGCACAGTGCAAGGGTTTTGCCAAGTCGTTGTGCAAAAAAGAGCTGGGTGCATATCTCCATGACGGCAACTACCATGCAGCAGTGCTGGTAGAAGGGGAGGAGGCTGAACTATACAAGACCTTCTACTCTGATCTTGATTACCGGCTTGTGATCTGCGGTGCCGACGGACTGCCACCCATTGAGTTCTCGGTTCTTGATGCTACCGGTAAAGTGCTCTTCTCAAACAGGGAAGGAGGGCTGACCAATATCTGGGATTTCAAGCTGGAGTCGAGCCAGCAGCTGAAGATAATGATCAAGGTGACAACATTCGGTATCAAGGATGAACTTCCCGCCAGCGGCTGCGTGGCAATAATGTTCGGTTTCAAGGCAAAGTAACAATATCTCATTTGCAGGAGGCAGCCACGGCTGCCTCTTTTGTTTTTCACAATCTCTGACACAAAAAAAAATATCCAGATGAACAGGCCGGACAATCATATATTGGTAATCTTCGGTGGCAGGGGCGATCTGGCCATGAGAAAAATTGTGCCGGCGTTGTATGCTCTATATAATGAGAATCTGATGCCTGAAAGGTTTGCTGTCATTGCCACGGGCAGGACAGTGGTTGCGGATGAAGCATATCGCGGGGAGGTGAGAAAGGTCCTTGGTGGAGAATCTGCTAAAAAGGCCGCTGTTACTGATGACGATCATCTTTCCGGGGCAAATGAAACAGCGGTCGATGCTGATGAAAAGGTTCTTGAAGGTGCTGCTGATGAAAGGGAGGGAACAAATCCTGATAAGTTTGCTGCTCTGTTTCATTACATCGATTTTGATACCTCCGTTGCCGGTGACTACAGACGTCTGCCCGACTTCCTGGAGGTGATCAGGCAGAAGTATAATATTGGCGGTAACATCCTCTTTTATCTCTCTGTTCCCCCGGATCTGTATGAAGTGATACCCCGCAATCTGGCACAGCAGGGGCTGAACAATGAGGGTGACGGATGGAAGAGGATGATCATTGAAAAGCCATTTGGATATGATTACAGGAGTGCCGGAAAACTTAACAGGACACTTCTTGAGACATGGAGCGAGAGTCAGATATTCCGCATTGACCATTATCTGGGAAAGGAGACAGTGCAGAACATTCTGGTAACCAGGTTCTCCAACGGCATTTTTGAACCCCTGTGGAACCGTAATTACGTACATCATGTGGAGATCACATCCTCGGAGACTCTTGGTGTTGAGATGAGGGGATCCTATTATGAGGGCTCCGGCGCTTTGCGAGATATGGTGCAGAATCACCTGCTGCATCTCGTCGGTTTTGTTGCCATGGAACCTCCGTCGTCAATAGATTCCACATCTATCAGGAATGAGCTTGTGAAGGTGTTTGAGTCGCTCAGACCTGTCAGAAGTGACAATGTGCACAAAATGGCAATAAGGGGACAGTATACCGGAGCTCATGTCAGGGGGGAATGGCTAAAGGGGTACCGCGAGGAGGTGAATGTGGACCCGGCATCCATGACAGAGACATTTGCCGCGCTGAAATTCAATATTGATAACTGGAGATGGGGCGGAGTACCTTTCTATATCAGAACCGGAAAGAGGTTGCCTACCCGCGTCACAGAGGCAGTCATTCACTTTAAACCCACACCTCACTACCTGTTCTCGGGGGAGAGCATGTGTGATGGGTGCAACCAGCTGATCATCAGGATACAGCCCGACGAGGGCATACTGTTGAAGTTCGGCATGAAAATCCCGGGGGCGGGGTTCAAGGTAAAGAATGTCAACATGGACTTTCACTACTCTGACCTTGCTGCCGAAAGGATACCGGAAGCATACGAGAGGCTCCTGTACGACTGCATGAATGGTGATTCTACACTCTACACGAGGTCAGACGCCGTAATGGCTGCCTGGAAGTTCCTTGACCCTGTTATTGAAGCCTGGAAGAACGACACCTCGATTCCTGTTTATGGTTATCCTGCGGGGACATGGGGCCCGGAGAAGGCAGATGATCTTATCGAGGAGCCTGAGCTAACATGGAGATACCCGTGCAAAAATCTGGCAGAAGATGGTGTTTATTGTGAATTATAATTAGTTTTATGACCTGATTGTATCAGAAAATGTCATATTCAGTCAGAGTGTTCCCCAACCGCGAAGCCCTGGCGCAAAGTTTCGCTGCAATGCTGATCAAGGATCTTGACAGGATAGAACCTGATCATTATTATACCGTTGCGCTCTCAGGCGGATCAACGCCGGAGTTTATATTCAAATATATCTCGGACAATTACGCTGACAGGATAAGCTGGGAAAAGATCCTGGTTTTCTGGGGTGATGAGCGATGCGTTGCTCCGGATGACAGTGAGAGCAACTATCGGATGGCGTATGAAAGCCTATTGCAGAATGTGCCGATCCCTGATGCCAATGTTCTCAGGATCATGGGGGAAGATGATCCGGAAGCAGAGGCAAGGCAGTATTCAGAGCTTGTCAGCTCCATGGTTCCATTCTTCAACGGGACACCTCAGTTTGACCTGATGCTCCTGGGCCTCGGTGATGACGGTCACACTGCATCAGTTTTTCCTGACAGGCCCGATCTCTTTGCCACCGCCAGGCTTTTCGACGTGGCGGTACATCCCGTCACCGGTCAGAAGAGGATCACAGCCACAGGCAGGCTTATCAACAACTCATCCAAGGTATATTACATAGTCACAGGCAAGGGCAAGGCCTCCATTGTCTCGGAGATATTGGATAAGAAGGCTGGTTCTGAGAGGTATCCTGCATCATGGATTAATCCGGGATCTGGTCAGCTATTATGGATGCTGGACAGTGAATCTGCCTCCTTGCTGAAGAAATAAACAGTTTACAATTCTTATAAAAAAAACTCTATATGATTGCAGGAATTCTTAAAGAGACGGGTAAGGAGAACAGGGTCGCACTTCTTCCCGGTGAAGCGGCAGCTTTAAAAAAACTCGGACTTGACCTTATGGTTGAGCAAGGAGCCGGTGAAAGAGCCTTTGCCCCCGACGGTGAATACCAGGCTGCCGGTGCCTTACCCGCAAAGAGGGCGGAGATCCTCTCAAAAGCAGATCTGCTGCTAAGTATTAACCCTCCGATAACTGATGATGTCGGTTTATTCAGGTCGGGGCAGATACTCTGTTCGGTACTTGACCCGGTTGAAAACAGGGAGTGGCTGGAAAAGATCAGGCAGAGGGGAGTGACCCTTCTGGCTCTTGACCTGGTGCCCAGAATCACCAGGGCACAGTCGATGGATATACTCTCTTCAATGGCTACAGTCTCAGGGTACAAGGCAGTGCTGGAAGCTGCCTCCATGTTGCCGCGGTTCTTCCCTATGTTCATGTCGGCTGCCGGAACCATCAAGCCGGCACGGGTATTGATACTGGGTGCTGGCGTCGCCGGACTGCAGGCTATTGCCATAGCCCGCAAGCTTGGGGCTGTGGTTGAGGTTTTTGATGTGAGGTCAGCCGTGAAGGAGGAGGTAAAGAGCCTGGGCGGCAAGTTTGTCGAGGTTGAAGGTGCCGTTGAGGATGCTGCCGCAGGCGGATATGCCGTAGAGCAGACGGAAGAATTCAAGAAACGGCAGCAGGAGCTTATCCAGCAACGCGCTGCCGCCGCAGACGTAATCATTGCTACGGCACAGATCCCGGGCCGAAGGGCTCCTGTGCTGATACTCAAGGAGACTGTGGCCAAAATGAAACCCGGATCAGTGATAATCGATCTTGCAGCCTCGTCAGGAGGCAACTGTGAGCTGACAGAAAATGGCGCTGCCATTAATTCCAACGGGGTCACGATAATAGGAAAATCAGACTATCCCTCGGAGATGCCGTCCGATGCCAGCAGGATGTTTGGTAACAACATAATCAACCTGCTGAAAATTATGGTGGACAAGGAGGGTGGCATAGTGCCGGACATGGGAGACGAGATCATCTTCGGCACCACGGCGGTGCATGGCGGAGAGTATGTCAGTCCAAGGGTAAAACAGATGCTTGAAATAAAACAAACTGCATAATGGAAGGATTTCTTGAATTTTTTATGGCGAACAGGGGCATCATCTATATGGTGATCCTCTCAATATTCCTGGGCATTGAGGTTATAAGCCACGTGCCCGCAATACTGCACACCCCACTGATGTCAGGTGCAAACGCCATCCACGGGGTTGTTATTATCGGAGCTATTATTGTCATGGGCCATGCTGAGACTACGGGGGCAATGATCCTCGGTTTTCTCGCCGTTGTGCTCGGCACGCTGAACGTCGTTGGCGGCTTCGTCGTCACCGACAGAATGCTTGAGATGTTTAAAAAGAAAAAATAAACCTGTTTTATTCCATTTGCTCCAAATAGTCACACTATGAATGATGTTTTCCACTTTTCAGCAGGTATCTCCATACTTGAGATAACCTATATAATAGCCTCTGTCTTTTTCATCCTCGGATTGAAGATGCTAAGTCATCCCCTCACGGCAAGGAGGGGTAATATTATTGCTGCCATCGGTATGATCCTTGCCATTGCAGCCACCATACTGTTTCACCAGAAGGATGGGGCACCAATTGGCAATATTGGCTGGATTATCGGTGCCATGGTCATCGGTACAGCCATAGGATGGATCATAGCCGTAAAGGTGAAGATGACAGCCATGCCTCAGCTTGTCTCCTTCTTCAACGGAATGGGAGGCGCTGCCGCGGCCCTCATCTCCATGATGGAGTTTCCGCATATCAGCAGTGAGCTTGTTGCCAGGACAGGTATGGCCAACGGTCATGTGCTGGCTATTCTCCTTGGCCTTGTGATAGGATCGGTATCATGGGCCGGAAGCATGATTGCCTTTGGCAAGCTCGACGGGTGGATAGGAGATCTGAGGGTCAAGGCTATGAAATATGTTAATGTGACAATACTGGTTGCTATCATCGCCTTTATTGTCTACATCATGACCCGTGATGTGCAGGCCTCCGCGGAGCTGACGCCGCTGATCCTCATCCTCTTTGCTGTCTCTGTCGCCTACGGTGTGCTCTTCGTCATGCCCATCGGCGGCGCTGACATGCCGGTGGTGATATCGCTTCTCAACAGCTTCACCGGCGTAGCCGCAGCCATGGGCGGGTTCCTCTACAATAACCAGGCGATGCTTACCGGCGGGATACTTGTCGGATCGGCAGGAACCATACTCACAATACTGATGTGTCGCGCCATGAACCGTTCACTGCTAAATGTCATTGTCGGTGTCTTCGGCGGAGGAGGGGCGGCTGCCGCTGCCGAGGGCGGAACCGTTAAGGAGATAACCGTGTCAGACGCCGCCGTGCTGCTGAGCTATTCAAAGAAGGTGGTGATAGTGCCGGGTTACGGACTGGCAGTGGCACAGGCACAGCATATATGCCATGAACTCGACAAGCTCCTGGATGAGAAAGGGGTGGAGGTGAAGTATGCCATTCACCCTGTGGCAGGACGCATGCCCGGACATATGAATGTACTGATGGCTGAGGCCGATGTGCCTTATGAGCAGCTGGTGGAGAGCGACGAGATCAATCCGGACCTTCCCAACACTGACGTGATCGTGGTCATCGGAGCCAATGACGTAGTCAACCCGGCAGCCGAGGATGATCCCTCAAGCCCTATATACGGTATGCCCATCGTGAGGGCACGTGATGCCAGGAACATCATTGTCATGAAACGGGGGATGGGCAAGGGCTATGCAGCCATAGAGAATATGCTCTTCTTCAACGACAAGACCCGTATGCTGTTCGGTGACGCCAAAAGCACATTGCAGGCACTGGTCACGGAGGTAAAGGCGTTGTAGATCAGGGATCAGGGATTAGGCAGCAGGCAATAGAGTTGACAAAATCCAGCCCAGTCCCGGGCTATGGCGGAAATTTCACTGCTGCCTGCTGCCTATTGCCTGATACGACTGCCGACTGGTTATTTCGCCAGTTCCATTATTACGTCAGAGATGTGCCCCCAGTATTTTCTGTGAAACTTAAGACTATTCCTGTCAAGCATGGAGTGAAGGGTTGCCGGCTCATCTTCCGGGGCAAATCTGACCTTTGACCGGTCTTCATACAGTGCTGAAACCTCGGGGTGGAACTGTACCGCGAAGACATTAGGGTACCGGACATGGGCAATTCCTTCAACCACCTTGCCATCCATGGATATGGCGGTAACATCGAAACAGAGTGCAATATTCCGTGCCGCCTGATGGTGGCTGCTGTATACCAGGGGCTCCATAGCCGGTGATACCTTAACCGTTTTCCCGAAGAATTTATGCTTTGTAAACCTAACAGGATGAATGCTGCTGCTCATATAGCCAGGACCTTCCTTCACTCTCTGCCAGTTGTTGCGGTGCTGGTTGGCGCGGTCAATAAGGACATGAGTCTCCGGCCTGTAGCTTTCATATATCTGTGCCGGTACGTCCTGGTACAGGGTGCCACCTGCAGCTACGTTCATAGTCTGCATCCCGAGGCAGAAGCCCGTTACCAGGTAGTCGGGCTTTGCAGTGAGCAACGGGGTGAAGGTTGTGTTGCGGCTGCTTCCCAGGAGATGAAACTGGAAGCTTACCTCAAAAAAATGTCTTCCCGGGTCGCTGGTTTCGGAATACCAGTTCTCCTCACCGTAAACTGACGGCGGGATGTCCTCCCCTCCAAAGAAGATTACACCCAGTGAGTTGTCAAAGATCAGCCGGAAATCATCACTGCAGGGATTCTCCCTGTAAATAAGATCCTCGGTCAGCGGTCCCTTTACCTCGTGAAGGTGATAATTCTTCATTCCAACGGAATCAATGTACTTTGCCGATTTTGAGAAATCATATTTCTGACTCGAGTGATAGACGCCCACAAAATCTATCTTGTCGGTTTTGATATCAAGCAGCCCGTTTTTTACAAGGAAATCGACAACCTCCATGTTACCGATGGTTGGGTTGACAAGGATGACATAATCTTTCTCCCTGCTGAACCCTTCACGGAAGAAGTCCTGCGCGAAAAGCTGGAAACCCAGGGAGAGAATCGCCAGAATCAGTAATACCTTTTTCATATTGCAAATGTTTATTCGGTAAATGTAAGGCTTATTGCGGTACAATACGCTCGTTCAATTCCAGATATTCATTCATGACATTTTCATGGTAGAGTGACACCATCAGGTAATAGAGTGCCGGGACCTGTGGCGACAGCCGGATGAGGATTTCGGCAGGGATTGAAGTGCGGCTGAAGGGTGCCGCCCTGGCATATTCCTGCAGGACGGATAAAAAAAATAAGCAGTGATAAATTTTTACATTAAAAAAAGACTATTTTTGTTTCGTCGTTTCCCGAAATGATATGGAAGCCAGGCAGGCCAGAAAAAAATATTATTCAGATGACCAGGAGAAGCTGGCGAGGTATGCCAAGGCACTCTCTCATCCGGTCAGGGTGTTTGTAATGGATTTTCTGGCAAACAACCTCGACAAATGTTGTTACAGCGGTGATATGGCTGAGGAACTGCCGATTGCCCGTTCAACGCTGTCTGAACATCTGAATGAGCTGAAGAAGGCTGGGCTGATACAGGGGGAGATCAATCCTCCTTATATCAAATACTGCATCAACCGGGAGAATTGGGATGAAGCAAAACTGTTACTGAATAAGTTTTTCAACAGATAAAAAATTTAATATAGTATTTCGACGTTTTACGAAATAAACAAGAAAAGCTGAGATGGAAATCAAAATTCTGGGCACAGGTTGCCCGAAATGCAAAACACTGGAGAAGCTGACCCGCGAGGTGGTTGAACAGAATGGTATCAATGCAACTGTCACCAAGGTGGAGGATATCATTGACATTATGAATTACGGTGTAATGATGACGCCGGCGCTGATGGTTGACGGGAAGGTGGTTGTGAAGGGCCGGGTTCCCTCTTATGAAGAGATTAAGAAACTGATAACCAAATAATCCTGTAATACCATGAAGAAAATCTTGTCTCTATTGGCTGTTGTGGTGGTAGCTGCGGCAGCGGCTGCGATACTCTCTTTCCGGAGCGGAGGCTCAGACATGAAATCAATGACCGCCACCATGTCGGAGGGAAAGGTGGAGGTGATCTATTTCCATTTGACCCGTCGATGTGTTACCTGCCAGGCAGTGGAGACCGTGACCAGTGAGGCTGTGCATGAACTGTATCCTGCTGAGCTGGAAAACGGAGTGATCATATTCAGGTCGCTTAATATTGAAGAGAAATCTAACGAGGCTGAGGCTAAAAGGGTTAAAGCCACCGGTCAGTCTCTTCTCGTTGTCAGTGGCGACAAGCGCGTTGACCTGACGAGCGTGGGATTCATGTATGCCCGGAATAATCCGGAGAAATTGAAGGAAGAGATAAAAAAAACGGTTGATCCGTTGCTGGAGGCTTTAAAGAGCAATTGATGGAGCTCCTTCAGAAGATACTCGAGAATTCTCAGTATGCTTTTCTGACAGCGGCAATACTGGGGCTGATGACTGCTATCAGCCCCTGCCCGCTGGCAACGAATATTTCGGCAATAGGCTTCATAAGCCGGGATATCACTGACCGCAGAAGGGTGTTTCTCAATGGAGTTGTATATACTCTCGGAAGAGCCATTACCTATGCAGGCATAGCGTTGATAATATTCTTTGGCGCGAGCCAGATGGATATCTCCGGCTGGTTCCAGAAATGGGGAGAGAAAATTCTTGGGCCGGTGCTCATTATCATTGGGCTCTTTATGCTCGACTTCATCACTTTCAAGCTTCCGGGCGGCATGGGTTCTTTAACCGAGAAAATAGGGGAGAAGAGCAGAAAGAGTTACCTGAACACCCTGTTACTTGGAATTCTGTTTGCCATGGCCTTCTGCCCCTACAGCGGAGTCCTGTACTTCGTAATGCTGATACCCATGACTGTTGCCAGTGCTGACGGACTCTATCTGCCACTGATTTTTGCCCTCGCAACCGGAATTCCTGTAATCATCTTTGCATGGTTGCTGGCCTATGCGGTCAGCAATGTCGGAAAGATGTACAGCCGGATTAAAACTTTTGAGATCTGGTTCAGAAGGGTAGTGGCTGTTCTCTTTATTGGTGTGGGGTCATACTATATTATCATAGCCTTGTTTTAAGAAAAATAGATACCTGTTTCGGGTTTTTACGAAATGACAATCTATAGACTGATATGGAACTGAAAAAAGAACTTAAGATCCTTTTATGGATCACTGTTGTATTTGTTTTTGCATTTTTCATGCCGATTGAAAGTGCCCGTTTCAACACTGCGATTGCGGCTACTTTCGATCTGGTTAAGTGGTATGCCAGGGAGCATGTGATTTTATGTCTTCTGCCGGCATTCTTTATTGCAGGTGTCATTTCCGTCTTTGTCAGTCAGGGCTCGGTTATCAAATATTTCGGGGCCAATGCGAAGAAATGGCTGGCATATTCTGTCGCCGCCGTCTCAGGCACCATTCTGGCCGTATGCTCGTGCACAATACTGCCTCTTTTCTCCAGTATTCACAAGCGTGGTGCAGGCCTTGGTCCGGCTATCGCCTTCCTCTATTCCGGTCCGGCAATCAATATCCTGGCAATAATTCTGACAGCCCGTATCCTGGGGTTTGAAATGGGGGTAGCCCGCGTAGTAGGTGCCGTGGTTTTCAGCGTGGTGATAGGGCTGATAATGTCACTGATCTACCGTAAGGAAGAGCAGCAGAAGAGAGAAGACCAGATGAACATTATGGTCGAGCCGGAAAAGAGGCCAGTGTGGCAGACAATGACACACTTTTTTACCCTGGTACTGATACTTGTCTTTGCCAACTGGGGCAGCCCTGCTGCCAGTGATACCTCAAGTGCCTGGTACTACATATGGTCATATAAGTGGTATATTACCGGGTTCTTCAGCCTGGTGCTTGCATGGTCACTTGTTAAGATACTTAAGATCAAATGGCAGTGGGTTTTGGCGGCGGCAGTTGCTACCGTAGTATCTGTACTATTGTCGAACTCTTTCATTGAGAGTGCAAAGCTGAGGCCACTGGTGCCAATGGTAGTGGGGATAGCCGCTTTAAGCGTGATAACACTGCTTGACAGGCAGGACGGTGAGAACCGCGAGTGGACACTCTCTACCTGGGGTTTCGCCAAACAGATAATGCCTCTTCTTGCTATCGGGGTTGTGATTGCAGGATTTCTGCTTGGGTCAACACACGATGGCCAGAATATTCCGGGTGTCATACCGGGCGAGTGGATTGCCAGGCTCGTAGGTGGTAATTCGGTATTCTCCAACTTCTTTGCTTCCATCGTAGGCGCATTCATGTATTTTGCAACACTAACAGAGGTACCTATCCTGCAGGGACTGATAGCCTCCGGCATGGGTAAGGGTCCTGCCCTGGCGCTGCTGCTTGCCGGGCCTTCGCTCTCACTGCCCAATATGCTGGTAATAAGAGGCATAATAGGCAACCAGAAGACTGCGGTATATGTAGGTCTGGTGGTTGTTATGGCAACGATATCCGGATTAATATATGGAGGTCTGTTTTAGTCGGCAGTTAAAAAGGCAAAAGGCAATGGGCAATAGGC
>CAZFIF010000007.1:0-3034 GCA_964519065.1 uncultured Rikenella sp. | reverse complement strand
ATGGAGGTCTGTTTTAGTCGGCAGTTAAAAAGGCAAAAGGCAATGGGCAATAGGCGATGGGCAATAGGCAGTAGTGAAATTGATCTATTACATGATGATAACCAGGAATATAGCCTGCAAGATTCTCTGGCCTTCAGACCTTCAGAGTGAGGCTTCCCGGAGGTGACAGAAACCCCGTACACGAAGTGTCGGGACTTTCAGACTTTCAGGCTCAGATAGCTAAAACCAGCTACACAATGAAAATACTTATCCTTTGTACGGGTAACAGTTGCCGGAGCCAGATGGCTCATGGCTTCCTCCAGTCTTATGACCAACAACTGTATGTAAGGTCGGGCGGCACTGAGCCGGCAGAAACAATTAACCTAAAAGCTGTTGAGGTAATGGCTGAACTCGGGATTGACATAAGTCGCCATACACCACACCTTGTTGATGAATACCTGGAAGAGGAGTGGGATTATGTGATCACGGTCTGTGATCATGCCAATGAAACCTGTCCTGCATTCTTCGGCAAGGTAAAGCAACGGATCCACCTCGGGTTCGAGGATCCCTCACATGCCACAGGCACACCTGAATTCATTCACGGAGAGTACATAAGGATTCGCGATCAGATTCGCGAGACATTTCTGCAGTTGTACAACGAAAACATTAAGGAACAATTATGAATCCCTCAGAACTGAAGCTTATCGTAAAGGAGAAGTACGGAAAAATTGCATCCCCGGATGATTCCCCATCCGGCTTCTGCTGCGGCACACCCGGTTGTTGCTCATCCGAGGGTACCAGCACCTTTAATGAAAGCTACGATCATCTTGACGGGTATGTGCCTGAAGCTGACATGAGCCTGGGGTGCGGCATACCCGTTGAGGCTGCCTCAATCAGGCCCGGAGACCGGGTGCTGGACCTTGGAAGCGGTGCCGGCAACGACTGCTTCGTGGCCAGGGCTCTTACGGGTGAGAAAGGTCATGTGACTGGTCTTGACTTTACTGATCAGATGCTTCTGAAGGCTGAAGAAAACAGAAAAAAACTGGGGTACACCAATGTAGAGTTTGTCAGGGGAGATATTGAAGAGATGCCCCTTCCTGACAGCAGCTACGATGTTGTGCTTTCAAACTGCGTGCTGAACCTTGTGCCGGACAAGCACAAGGCGTTCAGCGAGATCTTCAGGATACTGAAAAACGGAGGACACTTCAGCGTCTCTGATGTGGTGGTAAAGGGAGTGCTGACAGACAGGGCACGCTCCGATGCAGAGCTCTATGCCGGCTGCGTCTCCGGGGCCTCAACCATGGAGCAGTACCTCGGATTCATTCAGGAAGCCGGTTTTACTGACATCAAAATCCACAGGGAGAAGAGGATAGAGATGCCGGAAGGTGTTCTTGACCCGGCCGAAGACAGAGAAGGCAACGGCGTATACAGTATTACTGTATCAGCCATAAGACCCGGAATGACAAGTAGAACGGCATTCAAAAAGCCGTAAAACTGATGCATAATAAGGTGCCTGAAATAATTTGACCGAAATCAAATTCGCAAATCTCAAATCTCAAATCCTGATTATGCCTTCAAGAAAACGTCTCAAAATACTCGACCGGTATCTCACTCTCTGGATTATTCTGGCTATGCTTGCCGGAGTAGTTATCGGCTGGATCAGCCCTGAGATAGCCGGGTTCTGGAACAGCCTTTCCAGCGGGACAACCAATATACCGATTGCTATCGGTCTTATAGTCATGATGTATCCGCCGCTGGCGAAAGTGAAGTACGAGGAGCTGGCGGATGTATTCAGGAACACCCGTGTGCTTGGACTTTCCCTGGCACAGAACTGGATAATAGGGCCCGTTCTGATGTTCCTTCTGGCCATCCTGTTCCTCAGGTTTAACATAGATTACATGTACGGGCTGATACTTATTGGTCTGGCACGGTGCATAGCCATGGTGATTGTCTGGAATGACCTCGCTAAAGGGGATACACAATATGCAGCTGGTCTGGTCGCCTTTAACTCCATCTTCCAGGTGCTCTTTTTCTCTGTGTACGCTTATTTCTTCATTGCTGTCCTTCCCGGATGGTTCGGCCTGCCGGTAAATAGCGCGGTTGAACAGATCACAATCGGACAGATTGCAGAGAGTGTCCTTATCTACCTTGGGATACCTTTTATTGCCGGATTCATGACACGGTTCATACTGATCAGGGTGAAAAGCAAGGAGTGGTACCATTCGAAGTTTATACCAAAGATCAGCCCTCTCACGCTGATCGCTTTGCTCTTTACTATCTTTGTAATGTTCTCGCTAAAAGGCGAATATATTGTCAAGATACCACTGGATGTAGTCCGGATAGCCATTCCCCTGGTGATATATTTTGTTGTAATGTTCTTTGTCTCATTTTTCATGAGCAGACGGGTGGGTGCAAATTATGAACAGACCACGACCCTCTCTTTTACTGCCGCCAGCAATAACTTCGAACTGGCAATAGCGGTCGCCATATCTGTGTTCGGGATAAACTCAGGTGAGGCATTTGCAGCGGTGATCGGTCCACTCATCGAGGTGCCGGTCATGATAGCCCTTGTCAATGTAGCACTCAGGATGAAGGTAAGATATTTCCGGCAGGCTGAACGTTAAAAATCTGGCAGCCTGGCAGGTATAGGGCCCGGACAGGGCAGCCAGAAGCCTGACAGGTCAAAACCGACAACCTGGTAGCGGGAATGGACTCAATCTCACTTCCGGACGGTAGTGAAGCCAGAATGAGCGTTCCCGGAGGATATAAAAAGACAATAAGACTATTTGGGAAGCGGTGAACTTCTATTTCTTCCTGAAGATCCGGGGGATAAATTTGGGTACTTCTCTTTGATATATAGTGTAATCCGGGTATTTGCTGCTGCTTATCTTTTCAGTCATGACTGAGCTTCCGATGAAGAGGATTACAAGCAGCACCGGTCCCAGCAGCGTGAAGTTGATCCACTTGCCCGAGGCGGCCACGCTGAAGAGATAGAAGCTGATCCATATAGCCTGTTCGGAGGCAAAGTTGGGATGGCGGACATACTTCCACAGTC
>CAZFIF010000006.1:0-38131 GCA_964519065.1 uncultured Rikenella sp. | reverse complement strand
TCAGCTCAACGGCTGTGTGAGAGCCGATGTAGCCTGTGCCCCCTGTGACTATGATCTTTTTTTGCATCAGAGACTCCAGTATGTCAGCCATTTCATTTTGTTCCTGTATATCCCCTTGAGATCTACCAGTATACCCTTCTCGTTCAGCAGATCAAGGAAGAATGTCTCATTGAGGTCGAGGTACACCTTATGGGCCACTGCCACTATTATGGCGTCATATTTTCCCTCGGGGCCCGGTTTGAGTTCGATGCCGTATTCATGCTTCACTTCCTCCATTGAAGCCCCCGGGTCAATCACGTCAACCTCCACACCGAAGTCGCGCAGCTCGTTGACCACGTCAATCACCTTTGAGTTGCGTATGTCTGTGACATCCTCCTTGAATGTCATTCCCATGATCAGCACCCTGGCTTTGTCGGGGCTCTTGCCGGCAGCTATGAGTTTCTTGACCGTCTCCTTGCCGGCAAAGGCGCCCATACTGTCGTTGGTGAATCTTCCCGAGTCGATCATCTGCGGGTGATAACCCATCGCCTTGGCCTTGTATGAGAGATAGTAGGGATCGACGCCTATGCAGTGGCCTCCGACGAGACCGGGATAGAACCTGAGGAAGTTCCACTTTGTCCCTGCTGCCTCAAGCACCTCGTATGTGCTGATGCCCATCCGGTTGAAGATGATGGAGAGCTCGTTCATGAAGGCGATGTTGATGTCGCGCTGGGTGTTTTCGATGATCTTGGCTGCCTCGGCAACCTTTATCGAGGAGGCCCTGTGCACCCCTGCCTCAATGATCATCTCATAGGTTTTTGCAATGTTCTCTGCCGACACGGCGTCACAGCCGCTGGTGACCTTGACGATCTTTGTCAGCGTGTGGTTCCTGTCTCCGGGGTTGATGCGCTCGGGCGAGAAGCCCACCTTGAACTCGTCAGGGTACTTAAGTCCGGAAAACCGTTCCAGCACCGGTATGCACTCTTCCTCCGTGCAGCCCGGATAGACGGTTGATTCGTAGACAACGTAATCGCCTTTTTTAAGGATTCGTCCCACGGTCTCCGAGGCCTTGAGCACCGGACCGAGGTCGGGCAGGTTATGCCTGGTCACCGGGGTGGGGACGGCTATTATGTGGAATGAGGCCTCACGCAGATCTTCGGGGTCAGAGGTGTACTTTATGTCTGCTCCCTCAAACGCCCCGCGGTCAAGCTCATTGCTGGGGTCGATGCCCTGTTTCATGAGCTCCACACGGTCGGGCCTGATGTCGAAGCCAACGACGCTGATCTTTTTTGCAAACTCGAGTGCTATAGGCAGCCCTACATAGCCAAGGCCGATAAGTGAAAGTTTTGTCTCCTTGTTTAAAAGCCTGTTATACATATTATCTTTTTATTAATGGGTGATATTCACCTGTTAGAACCGAGAGGGCGGAGTTGCGTATCTGGTAGACTGTCTCGATGCTCTGGCGTGCATCTTCCAGCCCGTAGCCGTTCCCCCGGAGGATCTCGCGGTAGGTCACGGTGTGCAGGTCGGTAAATCCTTCGGAGAACTCCAGCTCCTCACCGTCGACGGTTATGTTCCTGTAGGTTCTTTTACCTGCTTCCCTCAATGAGGGGGGAAGGTCATTGTCGTCGATGCTCAGAAACCATCTCACGCGGGCATTTTCAAGCTCCAGGAACCCTGAGGCCTTGTTTTTGTCAAGCAGATGCACCCTGTTGAAGACCACGGGGCCGAATATCCACATCAGCATGTCAAAGAAGTGGACGCCGATATTGGTGGCTATGCCGCCCGACTTGTTTACGTCGCCCTTCCAGGAGATCTGATACCAGTGGCCCCGGCTGGTGACGTATGTGAGGTCAATGTCGTGTTTCTTGCCGGCGGTGCCTGCTGCCATCTTCTCCCGCAGGTCGATGATCACCGGGTGGTACCTGAGCTGCAGTATGTTGTAAATCTTGCGGCCGGTCTCCTTCTCTATCTCCTGTAGCGCATCGATGTTCCAGGGGTTCAGCACCACCGGTTTTTCGCATATGGCATCGGCCTGGTGCCTGAGGGCGAACCTGATGTGAGAGTCGTGCAGGTAATTGGGAGAACAGATGCTCACATAATCGAGCTGCACGCCGCTTCTCTTAAGCTTATCGATATGCCTGTCGAACCGTTCAAACTCAACGAAGAAGTCGCTCTCCGGAAAGTAGTTGTCGAGTTTTCCCACGCAGTCGAACTTGTCGAGGCTGGCCAGCAGCCTGTTGCCGGTCTCCTTTATGGCTTTCAGGTGCCTGTCGGCAATATAGCCGGCCACCCCAATGAGCCCGAAATTTTTAGGTTTGTTGTCCATCAATAGAGATATGAATGGCTGTTATACTAAACAATTTTTGTTACCCTCCCTTCCTGCAGACGGTATTTGTCACCGCTTTCCGGGCAGACGGCAATGCCGTCGTTGCCGAAGGCAAGCCTGTGGCCGTATTCGGAGACCCATCCGGCCTGACGTCCGGGATTGCCCATCACCAGTGCGTATGGCATGACATCTTTGGTGATGACGGCGCCAGCTCCGATGAGGGAATATGCACCTATCTCATTGCCGCACACGATGGTTGCGTTGGCACCTATGGAGGCGCCGCGCCTGACCATGGTGGTCACGTACTGGTCGCGCCTGATGACGGCGCTGCGCGGGTTGGTTATGTTCGTGAATACCATAGAGGGTCCCAGGAAAACATCGTCCTCACATATAACTCCGGTATATATCGATACATTGTTCTGCACCTTCACATTATTTCCCAGGATTACACCTGGTGAAACGACCACGTTCTGACCCAGGTTGCACCGTTCGCCCAGAACGGCATCCTTCATGATGTGGCTGAAGTGCCATATCTTAGTACCGCGGCCTATGGTGCATCCTTCGTCGATCACCGCCGTCTCATGTGCAAAGTATTCCTTTTCCATCTGACTGATTATTTGTATTCTGACCTTATGCACTCTGTGACATAGCTGAGCTGCTCGTCATCCAGCTCCGTGTGCATGGGCAGCGACAGCACCTCTCCGCAAAGCATTGAGGTCACCGGGAAGGTGTCGGGGCTGTAGCCGAGATGGGCATAAGCCTTTTGCATATGGAGGGGTACCGGGTAGTAGATCATGGAGGGTATGCCTTCGTTCTCAAGGCATTCGCGGAGGCTGTCCCGCATACCGCCGTCAACCCTGAGAGTATACTGGTGAAATATGTGAGTTGAATTACCTGACCTGAGCGGCAGGGTTAAACCCTGCAGTCCGGCCAGCTCCCTGTCGTAGTGCGCTGCAGCCCTCTGGCGCGATTCGTTGAAGGCGTCAAGATGGCGCAGCTTAATGCTCAGCACTGCTGCCTGAAGGGTGTCAAGCCTCGAGTTGACGCCTATATGGTCATGATAATACCTGATCTTCATCCCGTGGTTGGTGATGCTTCTTATCAGCGCGGCCAGATCATCGTCGGCAGTAAAGAGAGCACCGCCGTCACCGTAGCATCCCAGGTTCTTCGATGGGAAAAACGATGTGCATCCTATGATGCCCATGGTGCCGGCCTTCCTCACGGTGCCGTCGCTGAACCTGTATTCGGCTCCCGTAGCCTGGGCGGCATCCTCGATTATATGGATCCCATGCTCCTGTGCCAGGGCCAGTAACGGTTCCATATCGGCGCACTGCCCGAAGAGATGGACAGGAACGATAGCTCTGGTACGCGGGGTTATCGCCTTCCTGACGGCCTCAATGCTGATGTTGAAGGTGCCGGGGTCAGGCTCAACAAGCACCGGTGTGAGCCCCAGGAGCCCGATGACCTCGACGGTGGCTATGAAGGTGAAGTTGGTTGTGATGACCTCATCACCGGGTTTGAGGCCGAGAGCCATCATCGCTATCTGCAGCGCATCGGTGCCGTTGGCACATGAGATGACATGCCGGATGCCCAGGTAGCGCTGCAACTCCTCCTCAAACTGACGGACAGCCGGTCCCCTGATGAAAGCTGTTGAACTGATGACCCCGGATATGGCATTGTCTATGTCGGCCTTGTACCTTTCATACTGTGACCGGAGGTCAACCATCTCTATCTTTTTCATTGTCTGTGCGTCTCCTGAAAGCGAAGATAACAGAATTTATTTTAACCTTTTTTTTTGCTCCGGCATCAGCTTTCTTTTTTATCTTTGTTCATTATTGCTTCTACATGGCGAGGGATATCAGCGGATACATAAGAGAACTGCTCTTCAGTCACGATTGTGTCATTATACCGGGGTTTGGGGCCTTCATAGGCAACTATTTCCCCGCGCAGATCGACCGTAGTGAGGGGATGTTTTACCCTCCGTCGCGCAAGGTCACCTTCAACCGCCATCTTACAGGCAATGACGGGTTGCTGATAGGTCACATCTCCTCACACCTGCAGACCGGTTACGGTGAGGCACGTGACATTGTAAGCGAGTGGACCGATGAGCTGAGAAAGAAGATCATGGCCGGCACTTCTGTCACCATGGAGCACCTCGGCACCTTTTCGCTTAACTATGAAAGGACAATAGTTTTCGACCCCGATCTGAGCGTCAATTACCTCCTCACATCATACGGTCTTAGTGCCTATCACAGGCACCCGGTTAGCGGCTTCGATGTGCGCAAACGGGTACTTGAGAAGCAGCATGAGCCTTCCGTGAGCCCTCCTTCAGTGCGGCGCCTGCTTACCAGGGCAGCTGTGATAATTCCTGTTCTTGTAGCGCTGGCACTGGTACCTTTCAATGACCATCTCTTCAAGGGCAGGATGGAAGAGTCGACACTCAATCCTCTTGCCAGGGCGGAGCTTGAATATAACCGGGAACAGATTGATGCCGGCACTGTGGCGGTGATCACTGATAGCGGTGTCTCAGGGGAAGATCCCGGGACAGGCCGGGCGATCACCGGGGAGAAGCCTCTGACAGGCCAGACGGTTGCCGTCAAAGCGGCGATCTCGCAGAATCCCCCGGCCGTTGATACCTCAAAGCCTGCTGAGGCGCCATCTGAGGCAACAGTGTACAGCAGTGCAAAACCCGAACGACCGGCAGTGGTGGTTCATGAGTACAGGTACCTGGTAATCATAGGCAGCTTTCAGGGTGAAGACAATGCCCTGACGATGGTGGATAAGCTGCGCAAGCTGGGGTTTGATCCGGAGGTGGCCGGCGGTCCCGACGGGTTCCTGCGTGTCAGTGCAGAGTCATTCGGCACCCTCGAAGAGGCCGTGACAGCACTGGGAAAAATAAAGAGGGATTTCCCGGGGGCGTGGGTCTATAAGAGCAGGTAAAATTTTCGATTTTCGATTTTCGATTTCCGACTTCCATCCGAAACACCCTAAAGACCCGACACACCATACGGCTATCGGGGCAGGCTCCACGGCATATGATTTTCAGCCTTAAATCGCAAATCGCAAATCGCAAATCGCAAATCGCAAATCCCCGCAGGGGTTATTTAACCGGGCTTCCGTTTTTGATCTTCTTTTCCGGTACAACGAATACCAGCCTTCCGTTTTCTTCCTCGGCCAGCAGCACCATCCCCTTTGACTCGATGCCCTTGATCGTCCTGGGAGCCAGGTTGACGATAACCGAGATGATCTTCCCGGGCAGCTCCTCAGCAGTGAAGTGCTCGGCGATGCCTGACACTATGGTGCGGACATCAATACCGGTATCGACCGTCAGCTTTATCAGCTTGGTGGTTTTGGGAACCTTCTCCGCCTCCAGGATTGTGGCTGTACGTATATCCATGCGGGTGAAATCGTCGAAGGTGACATCCTCTTTCTGAGGCGCGGCCTCCGCTTCACTCTTCTCGTTTGCTTTTCTGGTGTCAAGCAGTTTCTTTATCTGCCGTTCTATCTCAGCATCTTCCACCCTGGAGAACATCAGCTCACCGGCAGAGACGGCATGTCCCGGGGTGAGCAGGTCAGACCTGCCGGCCTCATTCCAATGCCTTCCGGTTATGCCCAGCCATCCACGCAGCTTGTCCATCGAGAAGGGAAGGAAGGGTTCAAGCAGTATAGCCAGGTTGGCGGTGATCTGCAGGGAGATGTACATTATCGTCTTTACGCGGTCAGGATCGGTCTTGACAACTTTCCACGGCTCCGTATCAGCCAGGTACTTGTTGCCCAGGCGTGCCAGGTTCATCGCCTCTGCCAGTGCCTGGCGGAAGCGGAAGGCCTCGAGGTTGCTCTCCACATTCTGGCGGCAGGTCATGATGGAGCTGACCGTCTCACTGTCATATTCTGTCATTTCCCCCGGTGCGGGTACTATACCTTTGTAATAGTTATTGGTGAGTACCAGGGTGCGGTTGACGAAGTTGCCGAGTATCGCCACAAGCTCGTTGTTGTTGCGGGCCTGGAACTCCTTCCAGGTGAAGTCGTTGTCCTTGGCCTCCGGGGCGCTGGCGCAGAGGGCGTAACGCAGCGAGTCCTGCTTGCCGGGGAAATCGACAAGGTATTCGTGAAGCCAGACAGCCCAGTTTCTTGATGTCGATATCTTGTCGTTCTCAAGGTTCAGGAACTCATTTGCAGGCACGTTGTCAGGGAGTATATAACTACCCTCAGCCTTCAGCATGGCAGGGAAGATGATGCAGTGAAAGACGATGTTGTCCTTGCCGATGAAATGGATCATCCGTGTCTCGGGGTCTTTCCAGTATTTCTCCCAGTCGGGTGTCAGCTCCCTGGTGGCGGAGATATATCCTATCGGTGCATCAAACCACACATAGAGTACCTTGCCTTCTGCTCCTTCAACAGGTACGGGCACACCCCAGTCGAGGTCGCGGCTCACCGCCCTGGGCTGCAGCCCCTGGTCAAGCCACGACTTGCACTGGCCGTATACGTTGGTCTTCCATTCGGTATGGTCCTCAAGGATCCACTTTCTGATCCACGGTTCATATTTGTCGAGAGGCAGGTACCAGTGGAGGGTATCGCGCATGACCGGGGCACTGCCGCTGATGGTTGATCGCGGGTTGATGAGGTCTGTCGGACTGAGGGAGGTGCCGCACTTCTCGCACTGATCGCCGTAGGCACTTTCGTTGCCGCAGTGCGGGCAGCTGCCGGTGATATACCTGTCAGCCAGGAAGCAGCCGGCCTCCTCGTCATAGTACTGGCTGGTGCTCTTCTCGATGAACTCGCCCTGGTCATATAGCTTGCGGAAGAATGCCGAGGCTGTCTCGTAGTGTATCTTGTTGGAAGTACGGGAGTAGATGTCAAAGGCGATGCCGAAGTCGGCAAAGGCCTTCTTGTTAAGCTCATGATAGCGGTCTACCACCTCCTGCGGGGTGATGCCCTCCCTGCGGGCCTTGAGGGTGATGGGCACTCCGTGCTCATCTGAGCCGCAGATGGAGATCACATCCTCGCCGCGCATCCTGAGGTAGCGGGTGTAGATGTCAGACGGCACGTAGACCCCGGCCAGATGCCCGATATGAATCGGTCCGTTGGCATAGGGGAGAGCAGAGGTGATGAGATGGCGCTTGAATTTCTTCATCAGGAATGAGTGTTGCTGAGGTTAACCCGGCAAATATAATGAATTTAGAGAACCGCCGGGTAGCAGGTCACTCCTCCTGGCCGAAGGCAGTGAGCACCTCATGCATGTAGGTGCGGGATACAGGTACTACTGACGGCGGGACAGTGTCAAGCTCCAGCATCAACCCGTCCTTCTCACGCCGTATCAGCTTTACCTTTTCAATGTTGACAAGATAAGAGCGGTGACAGCGGATGACATGTTCCTGCTTCAGCTCATCCTCCAGGGCCCTGAGCGTGTTGCGGAGCATGAATTTCGACACCTTGCTCAGGGTCTGGTACCAGACAGTAACATAGTTGTCGCTCCCCTGAATCCATAGTATGTCAGAGCGTTTGAGAGACATCCTCAGGACACCCTTCTCGTCCCTGAGAGGGATCATCGGCTTCTGGCCGGTTATGTCAGGCTGCTCCATGATGCCGGTAAGCTTCATTTTGCTGTCGCGCCACGAGAACCAGAGCCAGAGAAAGGTATAGGGTAGCAGCAGTGTCAGGGAGGTGTTCTGTACCGACCTGCCCATGAGCTCCGTAAAGGGACGCTGATCGTGCAGGATCACCACCTCAAACAGGGTGAAGAAGAGAGCCATTGAGAGGATCTCCGCCGCCACCCACATCAGGTAGTGCCATATCCTGAGGGTGCCTCCACGTTTGACACTGTGATACATTATTATGCGGCTGACGGCAACCACCAGCACCCCGGCCAGGATTACGCCGCTGGCATAGAGCAGGAGAGTGGGTTTTGAGGCCTCAAACCATGTGGCTACACCAAAGGGAGTGTAAAGGTTGAGGAACAGCAGTGCAAAGCCTGCAGTAAAGAGTATCGTTGTGACGATATTCCCCTTTTCTGTAAGATATCCGGGAAGCTTTCTGCTCAGGTCAATATTCATCGCATCTGTTGTCAATGCAAAAGTAACACTTTTGGTGATCTGCCGTTTTCGAGCCTCTGCCGGCTGTGATATTTCACCCCTTAATGGGCTTTTTCGCCCCCCGCAGGAGGTTTTTGACCCGTGGCATGGTTGGAGGAACCAATTTTTTGGTAGCTCGTTCGCAATCCCTTTAGTTTGCCGAAAATTAGGGTTATGGGTTACACAGGTGGCGAGAGAGAGTTTGCGGCACATTTCAGGGGAGGGGTGACGGAGGGCATTATTCCAGGCACCGGTATCACTGTCAGGGAGGAGCTATTTCATTCATCGGGCAGCTACCGCTATCCTGACGAGGGCAGAGAGGCTTCACTATTTCGTTCACTCTTCAGGTCGGGAGAGCTGGAGCGTGACAACGGGCAGTTCCGCTATTGGATCATGACACCGGGAAAAACCAGCGGCAGGGGAGCGGTGGTACTCCTGCACGGGCTCAATGAGCGTAACTGGAACAAGTACCTGCAGTGGGGCATGAGGCTGGCTTCCGATACAGGAAGGCCGGTGGTGCTGTTCCCCAGTGCCTATCATATGAACCGGTCGCCGCGCAGCTGGATCGACAGGCATCTGATGATGCCGCTGGTGGCGGCGCGCACCTCCCTGCTGCCGGACACCAGGCTCTCAACCTTCGTTAATGTTGCCCTCAGCACCCGCATGTCACTGTCGCCCCAGCGCTTTTTGCTATCAGGATACCAGACAATCAATGACATAGCACAGCTTACCGGAGCAATCAGGGAGGGCTCTCACCCGTCGCTGCCCGGCGGTGGCCCTGTAGATATCTTTGCCTATTCAATAGGGGCCCTGGCAGCCCAGGTGATGATGCTCTCCAGACCCTCCCTGCTTCCCGGCGACACACGAGTGATGCTCTTCTGCGGCGGCAGTGCCTTTGGCCTGATGAACGGTACCTCGAAACTTATAATGGACAGCAGGGCCTTTGAGAGGCTGGTATCATTCTATCTCTCATGGCCGGGACATAACGGACCTCCCGATGACAGCCGCTTCCTGCAGATCATGAATGACACTCCCGAGGGTGAGGCGTTTTATGGTATGACGTCACTGAGAAGGCTGAAGGAGGTCTCAGGTACACCCTTCAGGAACAGTGACGGTATGTTTAAGGCCGTCACCTTTGCCGGTGACAGGGTCATACCCGCCGAAGCTGTCTCTGCCACCCTCAGGGGCGCCGACCTGGAGATATGGCAGCCGGAGTATCCCTTTACCCATGAAAACCCATTCCCGCTGCTTGCCGGAGAGCAGTCGAAGGCTGTTGACAGCACCTTTGACAGGCTCTTCGAAACTGCGGCGCGGTTTCTCTCACGATGATTTTTGCTTGCCTGCAGTGCTGGTTCTCCCATGGTTTTTGTCGGCCTGCCGTGCGGTATCTCCAGGGATGATTTTTTTGCCCTCAGTGCGGTATCTCCTACGGTGATTATGCTCCGCCAGCCCACGACGTGGTTTCTCTCACGGTGATTTTGTTCCGCCAGCCCACGACACGGATTCTCTCATGACGTTTTTTTCTGGCTGCCGCAGGTTTTTTCTCCTGAGATTTTTCTCTGCCCGCGGTAAATCGGGTGTTTTTACGTAAGTTTGATACTGTCACCATTTGTTCTTGGTCAATGAAACTTGCATTAACAACAACTCACAGAGGGGGTTGATTTATTATTTCATGCAAGTTCCATCAGAACAATGAATTATAATCAAATAATCTGATGAAACCACTTATCACACCACCCTGGCTAAGGGAGGGCGACCGGATAGAGATCATCACCCCTGCGAGTCATATAGAAGAGGATGTCGTGCTGCAGGCGGTGAAGATGCTTGAAGAGTCAGGCTTCCGCATCACCCTTGGCAGTCACGTCTTTACCCGCAACGGTCCCTTTGCCGGCAGCGATGCTGAGCGGCTGGAGGATATCCAGAGGGCCACCGACGATCCGGAGGTGAAGGCTCTCCTCTGTTCCCGCGGCGGTTACGGCATGTCACGGATTGTTGACCGGATCGATTTCCGGGCACTGAGAGAGATGCCCAAATGGTATGTGGGGTACAGTGACATCACCTCACTGCACCTGTGGCTCAACACGGTATGTGGGATAGCATCGCTCCATGCCGAGATGCCGCTCAACTACTCCGATCCAGGGTATTCGCCGCTCTGCTATGAGACGATGGTGCGAGCCCTCAGGGGCGAGGAAGTACCTGTGACATGGACTCCACCGCATGAGGCGTCGTTTGAGGTGTCAGGAGTGGTGATGGGAGGTAATATCTCTCTTATTTACAGTCTTAACGGTACACCTGCACAGCCTGACACCGAAGGATCCATACTATTCATTGAAGAGATAGGAGAGCAGTTTTATCATCTTGACCGCATGCTCACCTCAATGCGCATGGCCGGCATGCTGAAGAATCTTTCCGCGCTCATTGTGGGTGGGATGGAGAAGATCACCGAGGGAGAGCATGTTTTCAACCAGACTGTTGAGGAGGTGGTGATGAATGTTGTTGGCAGCTACGGATACCCGGTGCTCTTTGGATTCCCGGCAGGTCATATCAGCGACAACAGGGCGCTTTACCTGGGCCGTGCTGCGCAGATCAGCCAGTCGGGCAGGGAGGCTGTCCTGAGCTGGCTGTAGAAAAAAGTCAGAAGGTCAGAAGGTCAGAAGGTATTGCGGTTCCCGATACGATTCGCTATCGGGAGGTGGCTTCGCCGAGCTCACCGCCTGACAGCGGCTCGATTCGTATCCGCCAGGTAGCGGATACTCGCTTGCGGTCCCGCAGTTCACAAAACACTTGCCGATCGGGATTTCGTCACTGCGGATCTCAATCTGAAGTCCCCGACACCATATGTCGGGATTGAGCCTACTTCCCGACACTTCATGTACGGGACTTTTCCTGCGTCGTAGTCTCAAACTGCCAACTGTGGACTGGAGAGTGCGGACTGAATCAGAATGCTGCCAGCAGCAGGTTGATATCTTTGGAGAGTATCCCGAACTTCTGTCCCAGCGCCTGGTTGGTGAGGATGCCGTTATAGATGTAGACCCCGTCTCGCAGTCCGGTGTTGAATTTGAGCATGGGTGTGATGCCACCGGCATCGGATATTTCCTGCATCAGTGGTCTGAAGACGTTGCTCAGGGCAATGGAGGCTGTCTTGGGCACCCGTGAAGGGAGGTTCCATGCGGAGTAGTGTATCACCCCGTGTTTTTCGTAGATGGGGTCTTTTATTGCCCGCGGCTCTGCGGTCTCGACACAACCACCCGTGTCTATGCTGAGGTCCACGATCACTGATCCGCGCTTCATACCCTGTACCATCTCCTCGGTGACATAGAACCACGGCATGAGTATGTTGGTTGAGAGAGCCCCTATGAGTACGTCGGCCGATTTCAGGGCTTTCTGCAGCACCTGTGGATGGAAGGTGGAGGTGTACAGTCTCTGCCCCAGCAGGTTTTGAAAATTGCGCAGACGGTGCACCGATGTGTCGAACACCCTGACTATCGCACCCAGGCCGAGGGCTGCCCGGGCAGCATATTCACCGGCGGTATTGGCACCTATGATGACTACCTCTGTGGGGGTTACCCCGGTCACTCCGCCAAGCATCACCCCCTTTCCTCCGGAGGTGGTGCTGAGGTACTCCGAGGCCAGGAGAACGGATGTGATGCCGCTTATCTCGCTCATCGACTCAACAACGGGGAACATTCCGTCACTGTCCTTGATCTTTTCACTGGCCAGCGCCGTCACCCGTTTGCGCATCATCAGGGCGACAGTCTCCTCGTTCGTGGTGGCAGCATTCATGAATGAGATCACTATCTGTCCGCCCCTTAGCATGGATGCCTCGTCGCGGGTGAAGGGAGCAATCTTAATGACAATGTCGCATTCGTATATCTTCTGCGGCGTGTCAGTAACCATGGCCCCGTTGTCGCTGTATTCCCTGTCACTGAACCCTGCAGCCACTCCCGCCCCTGTCTCCAGGAAGACGTCGTGTCCGGCGTCGCTGAGTATCCTTACAGCTTCGGGTGTGAGAGCAATGCGCTTCTCATCATCAAGAAGGTCATGGGGCATGCCTATCGACATATGCCTTCTGCCCACGGTCTTATCAATCAGCTCTTCCTGAGGCATGAAGGCGCTTCTGGCAGGTTCAGTCATCTGGCTTCGTTTTAAAGGGTTAAACTGTAGAATACATTCGGCATATCAAAAATAAGATTTTAATTGAACGGATGGCAGAGTGAGGGAGATAATTCAGAAGCCCGGGGGAGGCGGAGACCCCTTCGCTGGTTTCATTATTGCGCTGGTGTTCAGTAACGCCGGGTCATCGGTGTGAGAGCGCCCGCAGGCAATGGCTCAGGGGGAGGTCGCCGTCGGGGATGCGGAGAGGCTTACCGGTGGTGTGGTGAGCGTCTCAATGACCCTGCTGCCGTCAGAGGTTACGGTGATTGACACCCTCAGGGTGCCGGTGGGAAGAAGAGGCTCAATGAGTTCAGGCCACTCCATGAAACAGGGAGAGCCGGAGTCGAAGTATTCTTCAATACCGAAATCTAGAACCTCTGACAGTTTGCTGATACGGTAGAAATCAAAATGATATACCGGCGGGCCATCAGGGCGGATGTACTCATTTACCAGCGTGAAAGTGGGGCTGGTGACAGTGTCTGTTACGCCCATCTCGCGGCAGAGGGCTTTGATGAATGTGGTCTTGCCTGACCCCATCTGACCGTAAAAGGCAATGATCCTGCTGCCGGACGTCTCCCTGAGGAAATGCCTGGCTGCCTCGGGCAGACGGCTCCTGTCACTGATCACCAGCTTCATGCGGCAAAAATAATCTTTTTAAACCGGTTCGAGAAGGGCGAGCGGAAGCATCATCTCCTGAAGCGAGATGCCGCCATGCTGGAACGAGTCACGGTAATATGAGACTATATGGTTATAGTTGTTGGGGTAGACCAGGAAGTCGTTGCCGGTGGCAAAGATATACCTGGAGGTTATGTTCGTCATTGGCAGCCCCGCCCTCGCCGGGGCGGTAATCTCGAATACCTCGCGGGGGTTGTAGTCAAGGTTTCTTCCTGTCTTGTAGCGCAGGTTCATTGAGGTCTGCCTGTCGCCCACCACCTTCAGGGGCCTCTGCACTTTTACAGACCCGTGATCGGTGGTGATGACCACCCTGGCACCCCTGGCGGAGATAATCCTGATAAGCTCAAGCAGCGGAGAGTGTATGAACCATGAATGTGTCAGCGTGAGCCACGAGGCCTCGTCGCCGGTCATATCACGGAGTACGTTTACCTCTGTGCGGGCATGGCTCAGCATGTCAACAAAGTTGTATACAATGACGTACAGATCATGTGTCAGCAGCTGTGACGCCTTCTCATTCAGGCTTCTCCCCTCGGCGTCAGAGCTCACTTTGCTGTAGCCCCACCGGCATGAGATGCCTGCTCTCTGCATGTTCCTGGCAAGCAGCTTCTCCTCATTGAGGTTCTTACCCTCCTCCTCGTGGTCACTGATCCAGTATTCGGGCATCATCTCACCGATGGATGCCGGCATGAGTCCCGAGAAGAGTGCATTGCGCGAGTACTGCGTCGTTGTGGGCAGGATACTCATATAGAGCTCCTCAGAGACGGTACGCATTACCTGTCGCAGGTCTGCCGCAATGGTCTGCCACTGGTCAAGGCGCATGTTGTCAATGATGATAAAGAAGAGCGGCGATCCCTGCCTTATGAGTGGGAAGATACGTTTTGACATCACTGCGGGAGAGGAGAGGGGCTTATCTTCCGACTCTGCCGACATCCATCTGAGGTAGTTACCGGAGATGTACCGGGCAAAGGCCCTGTTGGCATCGGCCTCCTGCATCCGCAGTACCTCCATCATGCCGGGGTCAGAAGACCTGGAGAGCTCTGCCTGCCAGAAGGTGAGCTTACGGTACAGGTCGCTCCACTGACCGAAGGTACTCGATGAAGATATCATCTCCGCGATGGTGCCGAACTCCTCCCTGAAGAGAGTGGTGGTCTGGCGGGTAACGATATCATCAATGTTGAGTATCCTTTTCAGGGAGAGAAGTATCTGCTGCGGCTTGACGGGCTTGATCAGATAATCGGCTATCTGTGATCCTATGGCGGCATCCATGATCTCCTCCTCCTCGCTCTTGGTGATCATCACCACAGGGATCGACGGCCTGACGGACTTGATACGGCGGAGGGTCTCAATACCGCTCAGCCCTGGCATGTATTCGTCGAGAAAGATAATGTCATAGGGTTTTTCAATGACCATATTAATGGCATCATTGCCGGAATGGCATGTCTCAGTCTCAAATCCCTTTTCCTTGAGGAAGAGGATATGGGATCTGAGTACTCCCACCTCATCGTCGACCCATAGTATTCTTATCTGGCTCACCGTCCTGCCATAGTATTACCTGACCGTTCCATACACCTTCCTGTAGAAGATAAGATATCTGTCCAGTTCCTTGTCCACCCTGAATTTTTCAAGGTTGTCGCGGCTGATCTGCCAGACGGAGACATCTGCAGTGTCAGCCTCGCGTATGTGTGCTGCAGGGTCGAAGGCGGTGACCCATTTCTCAGCATCAGCTGCATCAGCGAATGGCCCCGTGGTTATCAGTATGTAGCCCCTGTCTACCGCGGCACCCTCGGTGCGGTAATTCATATCCGGGTAGGTATCGAGGTTATAGTTGATTATGTCAAAGACCATCTGGTTCACGTTTGCCCGGGCATTTCCGGCGATGATCATCACCCAGTGAGGCTGGAGGGGATCGGCATGATATAGTTCTTCCGCGATGCGGGTATCTTCAGCCTCTTTTACGGCAGGCATCTCACGTCTGAGGAACTCCGTTATCTCTGCAGCCCTCCTGCCCTCATCCGTTGCAGGGTATTTTGCCACCAGCGAGTCCAGTTTTTCCTTGTACGCCATCTCTCCCTCCATGGCACCTGTGGCCAGGGCGTCAAGCAGCATGAATTTGGGTACCAGCTCATGATCCGGATAGAGTCTCACGCTCTCACTGCTGATGGCCTGTGCCATGGCATACTGTTCAGCAGTGAATGCCTCCCATGCCTCTTCATATTTTCTTTCAGCCATGGCCGACTTCTCCTGCTGCCTCCTGACATAATCAGGGTCGGAGATGAAAAGGGCATATTCCGTATCCGGGTATGAACCAAGCAGTTCAGCCCTGCGTCTTTCGGCCCTGGCAGGGTCACTGTATTGTAGCAGCCGGTAGAGTTCGTAGAGTGCCTCTGCCTTTATCCTGTCGTCATTGCCGGTGCGTGATGCCAGCTCCAGCGATTCTGCTGCCATGAGGGTATCACCCATGCGTGAGGCGAGTATTTTGCCCTCACCGAGGAGTGCCGTGGCGCTCCTGCTGACGGATAGTCTCATCAATGAGTCAGTGAGCGGCAGGTTGCGGAGGTAAAACTCCTGTGTCAGTGCGGGAGCTACCGTGCTGGTATCACCGGCGCTGTTATCCCGTCTCTCCTCTGTCGCTGTGCCGTTGCTGAAGGCAGCGCGGGCTTTGTTTGCACGCCTCCAGTTGTCTTCGAGCCTTCTCTCACCCCAGCGGCGCCTGAACTCCGTACGGCCGAAGGTGAGGGCCGACTGGTTGTAGAAGTACCATCCGCCCTCGGCAGAGATGGCCCCGCGGTAGCGCTGCTCATTCTCATAGTACTGCCCCATGTTATACCTGTCGCTGCCGTCACCGGAAGCGGCTTTTCTCTGCTCTTCTTCAGCGGCACGCATTATCCCTGCAATGAGTATATCACGCTCCGCCGGGGTCATGGAGGCCACCCTGCGGAGACTATCTTCAGTCACCACCACGGTATGAAACTCTGCATACTCACCCAGGTCGGTGCTCCTTCGGCTGATGCGGTCGTAACCGGGGAACTGCCGGTCAATGAGATAGGAGGCGCTGTCATAATAGTTCCAGGCGGTCAGATAGTCAGGCAGTGTATAGTAGTGTTCACCGAGAGCGAGGTATGACCGTGCCTTCTGCCGGCTGTTGACAGTGCTGCTGGCTGCTGCCTGTGACCACAGCTTCAGGGCCTCGTCACTGTTGCCGCGGCGCATCTCCAGCTCTCCCAGGGCGAAATAGACCTGGTCAAGGTAGTCAGTGTTCTTGGAGTCGCGCAGCATCCTGCGGAGCGACTTCATAAGGTCATCAGCATCACCGCGGGAAATGTCCGTCACCCCGGCGAGGTTGATGCCTGCATTGAACTCGAGGTCATACGGAGGGTTCATCCTGATAACCTGGGTGAAGTACCGTGTTGACAGGTCGTTGTTGCCGGCAGCCCTGCATACCTGGGCAAGCAGGTAGGTGAGCCGCACCCGTGTATCTTTGTCGTTGATCTTTTCTGTTGCGCCGGTGAGGGGTGCGATGGCATCACCGTATCTCTCCTGCCTGAGAAGGATGTCAGCCTCCGTGGAGTAGTACATGGCCTGCAGCGGGCGCGACAGGCTCCCGGGCTCGCCAACGGTGCGCAGCAGGCGCATAGCCTCGGCGTAATTGCCCTCCTCGGCCTGTATGCGTGCCATCCAGATGCCTGATTCGGTGACGATCTCCGGGTCACTGGCTATACTAATGGCATATGAGAAGGAGGTACGGGCGGCCATGAAATTCTTCTGATGGAACTGAGCCTTGGCCATGAGTATATAGGCATCATCAACCCATTCATTGTACTCACGACGGTTATAAAACTCCTCGCTGCGCTCATCGCTACCCCTGCGCTTCTTCTCTTCAGGCCTGGCAGTAATTGAATGCAGGGCTATTACCTTCGAGGCTTTCTGTATGGCACGCTCCATGTCTGAGGTGGCGGCCCTGGCGGCCTCCGGTGAGGAATACTCGAATAGAGGCAGGATAGCACTGTAATCATCACGGTGAGAAGCCTTTATCTTTGCAAGCCCGGCCTTGTACGCTTCGTTGCCGTTGAACCAGATGTTGTACTTGGAGATGAGTGAGTGGTAAAAACGGCTCGAGCCGGTGTTCTTTTCCACGGAACAGCCGGCCAGGGTCAGGGTGAGAAGGATGATCACCGCTGCATGATATAACGAGCGCCTCACTCTCAACAAAGAGGGTTTATATTTATAACTTGGCAGGTGTGCTAAAAGTATTCAAACTTACATAAAAACAGCCGAATTTATACTGACACGAAAAAATCAGGGCCACTGCCGGTATTAATGCAGCAAAGGCAGGGTAGAGAGGTCAAAAACATGCCGGTAAGGTAAAAGATCCGGCAATGTTCACTTTATCTCCACTCTTTTTGTGGGAGCCATCTCTGCATTGCGTTTTTCTACTCTCTGCACAACCGCCTCAGCAAGGGAGAGGAAGGCAACTCCCGTGGCGCTGTCATTCAGCGCATCGGGGGTGCCGGCGTCGCCTCCGTCGCAGATGGTCTCAACGATGGGTATCTGCCCCAGCAGATCCGTTCCCGTCTCGGCGGCGAGCCTGCTGCCGCCGTCCTTGCCAAATATGAAGTACTTTTTGCCAGGCAGCTCTGCAGGGGCGAAGAACGACATGTTCTCAACCAGACCCAGCACGGGAACGTTGATGGATTCGCTGCGGAACATAGCTATTCCCTTGCGTGCGTCGGCAAGCGCCACCTCCTGGGGTGTCGTCACCACTATCGCTCCTGTGACAGGCACTTCCTGGACCAGTGTCAGGTGAATATCGCTGGTACCGGGAGGTAGGTCAAAGATGAGATAGTCAAGCTCACCCCAGTCGCCCTGCCCTATCAGTTGCTTGAGAAAACTGCTTGCCATGGGTCCCCGCCAGATAACAGCATCGGATCCCTTGACGAAGAAGCCTATGGATAGAACCTTGATTCCATGTTTGACCATCGGGATGATCAAATCCCTGCCCTCCTCCTTCCTTACCTCGGGACGGTAACTTTCAGCATCGAGCATTCTTGGCACGGAGGGTCCGAATATATCCGCATCGAGGAGTCCCGTGGCATAACCCTTGCGCGCCAGTGCCACTGCCAGGTTGACGGCAACAGTCGACTTACCGACGCCTCCCTTGCCGGAGGAGACAGCGATGATGTTCTTTACTCCCGGCAGAACATCCCTTTTGGGGACACTCATCTTCTCAACCACGATTCGCGGTTTAACCTCTATGGATGATATGACAGTATCAGGACCGAGGGTCTCTTTTACTGCCCTGACACAGCTGCTCTTCAGGGAGCTCAGAAAGGGGTCATTTGATTTCTCGGGCACCAGCACGATGGCTATGCCCTCATCAGATACCGAAATTTCACCGACCATGCCGAGTGATACGATGTCACTTCCCTTATCAGGATGGGAGACCTTTCTGAGTGCGTTGAGAACCTGTTCTTTTATTGACATGATATTTGGATTTGCGTCCCGACACTTCGTGTACGGGATTGATCCTGCACCTTCGTCGCAGGATCAAATTTATGATTTACTGGTTTATAATTTGCAAACAAATATACTAACGTTTGGGTTTTGGCTAAAGTTCAGAAGAGGGGTCCCAGAACCTCTCCCTGAACTCCTGCACGATGTCGTTTTTGACGGTGAAACCCTCGTTTTCAAGCAGTTGCTGCATGGTTGACGAGTTACCGAAGTGGTGTTTCCCGGTAAGCATCCCGTTTCGGTTCACCACACGGTGTGCCGGGATAAACCTTACGGACGAGTGCGAGGAGTTGAGGGCCCAGCCCACCATGCGGGCAGCGCCGCCTGCCCCCAGATACCTGGCGATGGCGCCGTACGAGGTTATCCGGCCGTGAGGTATCATGCAGGTGACATCGTACACGCGGCAGAAGAAGCTGTCGCTGTCACTCTCAGTGGTGCGGAGTGATGATCTCTCTGTCATGGGGCAGCGTGAATGAAAGGTATGTTATCGGCATTCCCTCTTTGAGGAACATCTCTTCATAATGGGTTCTTATGGAGAGCAGCGGGTCGCCGGGTTTTTCGCGATAGAGATCGGTGACGGCCGTGACGGTCTTCAGCCCGTTGGTTTCTGCCACCGACAGGGTATAGTCATAAAGCTCCCTGTTATCTGTCTTGAGGTGCACCAGTCCACCGTCCCTGAGATATTGCCTGTATAGGTTCAGGAAGGCCGGTCCGGAGAGCCTTTTTTTTTCTCTCTTTCTTTTGGGCTGCGGATCGGGGAAGGTGAGCCATATCTCGTCTATCTCTCCCGGGGCAAAAAAGGAGCCGGTAAACTCTATCCGTGTTCTCAGAAAGGCAGCGTTGGTGAGATTCATCCGGCGACTCTCCCTGGCGCCACGCCACATCCTGGCTCCCTTGATGTCAATGCCTATGAAGTTTCTGTCGGGCCGTAGTGAGGCCATAGCCACGGTATATTCCCCCTTGCCGCAACCCAGTTCAAGAACGATGGGGTTGCTGTTTCCAAACCACTCACTGTGCCATCTGCCCTTCAGGCTGTGATCCTTCCTGAAGACCTCTTCAAAAGATGGCTCGATCACATGGTCGAAGCCTTTCATCTCAGCCCACCGTGCCAGTTTATTCTTTCCCAAAGCCTCTCTTATTTGACCTGCTCTTCTCTCAGGGTGATTCTCATTCCAAAGTCGTAAACGCCCTTCAGAGTGGTGTCTCTCATACCGTGTATGATACGGAAAGCGTATTCTCCCGTCTCCGGAAACCAGACGTTTGATTTATATGGGATGGTCATCTCGCGAAGGTCGCCCGCCCCTTTTCCAAGCCATCTGCCCTGCCCGTCGGCCAGCATCACATGGACCGTGTCTGTGACCGTGGTGCCGGAAGGAAAGGAGGTGATGACGAAAAGGAAGATGTTACGGTAAGGATAATCGGTGGAAGTCCGGAGCGAAAACCGTATGTCATAGGTGCCGGTCGTATCATCAACGACGCAGGAGTAGTCAACAGGCTCATACATGCTCCACTGCTGTTCCTCCATCCTGTGATTCCCGGAAAAGAGTGTGCCCCGGGTGCATGAGAGGGTCAGCACAGCCAGCAGTGCTGCAGCAAAAATCAGACTATCTCTTTTTCTTTTCATTGCGCCTTGGATATGGTTTCTGTTTGCCCCTGCGCTCGCGGTTGCCGCTCTTTGTTTCAAATCTTGCCAGGCCGCTGTTCTGAAGGAGCAGATCGCTGTTGCTGCCGAGGCTTTTCTTTATGTTGCCACCCAGGAGAGTGTCGGGTTTGTCTCCTTTCCTGTTGAGCCTTATTATTTCCCGCACCCGTTCCACGGGTACCGGGGTGAGGTTTACCGCCGTTCTTGGGTCAGTTGAATACCAGTATATGCCTGTGTGAACCTCCATCTTGATGAAGTGGGCTGTGCCTCCTGCCAGCTCCAGTGGTATATCCCGTGAAGGAAACTCCTTCTGTGCATCAATGTAACAGTCGAGCTCGTAGCTCAGGCAGCACTTCAGTTTCCCGCACTGCCCGGCGAGTTTCTGGGGATTGAGAGAGAGGTCCTGGTAACGGGCATGTGATGTGGTCACCGACATGAAGCTGGTGATATGCCCCGAGCAGCAGAGTGCCCGTCCGCAGGTACCTATGCCGCCTATGCGGCCGGCCTCCTGGCGCGCTCCTATCTGTCTCATCTCAATACGTATGTGAAACTCCTCGGCCAGCACCTTTATGAGCTGCCGGAAATCCACCCTCTCGTCGGCCAGGTAATAGAAGATGGCCTTGGTCTTGTCGCCCTGGTACTCCACATCCCCTATCTTCATCGCCAGTCCCAGGTTCTCAGCTATCTTCCTTGATCTCAGCATGGTGGTGACCTCCAGCTTTTTCGCCTCCTCCCACTTCTGCAGGTCGGCCGGCCGCGCCTTCCTGTAGACCTTCTTCATCTCATCGATGACAGGAGGTATCTTTAGTTTCCTGAGCTGGCGTGAGACAAGAAAACCGGTCATCGAGACATACCCTATGTCGTGTCCGGGTGATGCCTCCACGGCAACAACGTCGCCTACCTCCAGCCTCAGGTCATTGACATTGCGGTAGAAACCCTTGCGGGTATTCTTGAAGCGAACCTCAATAACCTCGTTGTGGCGGGAGTCAAAAGGCAGGTCGGCAAGCCAGTTATACTCATTGAGCTTGTTCTCCCCCACATTGTATTTTGTCTCCGGCACTGCAGGCTCGTCGCCCTCACGGGGATTTATATCTTCGCTGATCATGATCTCAAGTTCTTACTTCCGGGAAGGAAAAAATTTCCTCATCCCCGGAAGATGATTGCAAAATTAGGAATAAATGGGCTATTTACAAGGGAATTCAGGCTCTCACCTGATAAGTCGCATTGTTCTGAGAGCCAGGTCGAGGAAAATCATTTTCGTGTTGCCGTTGCTCTCGACATGCGCATAGGCAAGATTGAACTCCCGGTTCAGGGCACTGATATTTGTCTCACTGATGAAGGGGTGGAATTTTTCCGAGAACTGATCTTCGGCGCGGGTGAGGTAAACCATCTTTTTTTCCTTGCCGCCGAAGTTCATTACGAAGTTTTCACGTATCATACGGAGGGCATAGGAGAGAAAGCTCTTCTGCCTCTCCCTTCCCAGGGCAGCTGTCTCCTCGGACCATGACACCAGCTTCTGGATATCCCTCACATAGGCGGTGCGCATCAAGCCGGTAAACCGGTCGAGATGTACGGCAGTCTCGTCATCTTCGCGGATGAGCTCCATCGCTCTTACCATGTTGCCGTTGGCTATCCCGGCTATCTCTGACGCACGCCCGGGGTCCAGGCTGTGCCTGGCAGCCAGATAAACGCTCATCTCTTCGGCCGGGATGGCCGGAATCCTGATATGCTGGCATCGCGAAGTGATTGTCGGCAACAGCTTGTCATCCTCCTCGGATACCAGAATGAAGAGCGTCCTTGCCGGGGGCTCCTCGATGATCTTCAGAAGCTTGTTGGCTGTCTCGGGATTCATCTTCTCGGGCAGCCAGATGATCATGATCTTGAAGTCCGACTCGAACGATTTCAGACTCAGCTTCCTTATAATATCCGCTGCTTCGGCAACAGGTATCAGAGCCTGCTCGTTGGCCACCTCCATCGCCTCCGTCCAGGTGCTGAGGGAGAACCACGGAGACCGGAGAACCATCTCACGCCATTGCGAGATGAAAGTGTCGCTCACCGGCTCGGTGCCCGATTTCTTCTTTATAACCGGAAAGACAAAGTGGAGGTCGGGGTGTATTAGCTTGTCATACTTGACACACGAGGGACATCTTCCACAGGCATCCTCCGCGGTGCGGTGCTCACAGCTTATGTACCTGGCAAAGGCCATGGCAATGGCAAACTTGCCGCTCCCCTCCGGTCCGTAAAAGAGCATAGCATGGCTTACACGGTTCTCCATCACGGAGCACCTCAGCCTGTCAATTACCGCCTTCTGTCCGGGTATCTGTGAAAAGTCCATCTCTCCTGCTGCTGACGCAGGACAAAAATAGTAAAAAAGAGTGAATGTTGCCTGTCAGAGAGCTGCAACAGCACCGGCGTAGTCAGGTTCCTGTGCCGCCTGTCAGAGAGCTGCAACAGCAGCGTCGTAATCAGGCTCCTGTGTGATCTCGGGTACCAGTTCTGTATGGACTACCTTACCCTCGCCGTTGATGACAACAATGCTGCGGGTGTAGAGCCCGGCCATCGGACCGTCGATGAGATCGACACCGTAGGCTTTCCCGAAGTCACTGTCACGGAATCCGGATAGGGTAATGACATTATTGATTCCCTCTGTTGAACAGAAGCGGCCCTGGGCAAAGGGCAGATCCTTTGTGATGGCCAGAACGACGGTGTTGTCACGGCCAGCTGCCATCTGGTTGAACTTGCGTGCTGCGGTGGCACAGACACCCGTGTCAAGGCTCGGGGAGATGTTAAGTATCACTTTCTTCCCTGCAAGCTCATCAAGAGAAAGAGTACCGAGGTCTGATTTTACAAGACGGAAAGAGGGAGCCTTGCTGCCCTTGACCGGAAGTGAACCTGAAGTGTTTACGGGGTTACCCCTGAGTGTGATTTTTGCCATTTTTTATTTTAAAATTAGAAGTTTAATTCGATATAAATTTATTTTATTGGCCAAATGGAACCTGTATAATCAAAAAGAATCAAATCTGTTGTGAGCGCGTGAGAATGCAAGTTTCATTTCGTTTAATGAACAAACAGAAGCCCATAAGGTTCTTCAAATTGATTAACTTTGTATTCCTGAAACAGAATATCAAAAACAAAATAACAGACTATGAAACTGATAGACAACTTTGATTTCAAGGGCCTGAAAGCCATTGTGAGGGTCGATTTCAATGTGCCGCTTGACAAACAAACCCGTGAAGTTACCGATGACACCCGTATACGCGGTGCCCTCAGGACTATAAAAAAGATATCCGGTGACGGCGGCTCGGCAATACTGATGTCACACCTCGGTCGCCCGAAGGGGCCGGAGGAGAAATATTCGCTAAAGCCTGTGCTGCCTGTACTGGAGAAGCATCTGGGCATGAAGGTGCTGTTTGCCCCCGACGCCCTCGGCGATGAGGCTGCGGCTATGGCCGCTGCCCTGAAACCCGGGGAGGTGATGATGCTCGAGAACGTAAGGTTCTATCCCGAGGAGGAGGGTAAGCCGGTGCTGCCCGAAGGAGCAACGGATGAGGAGAAGAAAGCTGCCAAGGCAGAGCTGAAGGTAAAGCAGAAGAAGATGGCAGAGAAGCTGTCAAAATATGCCGACGTCTATGTCAATGATGCCTTCGGCACAGCCCACAGGGCTCATGCCACCACGGCTGTCATCGCTGACTTTTTTCCTGAGGATAAGAGGATGTTCGGCTTCCTGATAAACAGTGAGCTGGCGGCGATGGACAAAGTGCTCAAAAACACGGAGAAACCATTCACGGCCATCATGGGCGGGGCAAAGGTCTCTGACAAGATAGGGGTTATCGAAAACCTGCTTGACAGGGTTGACAACCTCATCATAGGAGGAGGAATGACATACACCTTCATCAAGGTGATGGGAGGCAGGATAGGCAACTCACTCTGCGAGGACGACAGGCTGGAGATGGCCAAGGAGATCATTGAAAAAGCCCGTGAGAAGGGAGTGAACCTGATATTCCCCGTCGACAGCGTCAATGCCGACAGGTTTGACCCGGAGGCCAACGTTTATATCTCGGCCATCGACAATGTGAACGACGGATGGATGGGACTCGACATCGGGGATGAGAGTGTGGAGCTCTTCGGGAAGGTTATCAGCAATTCGAAGACCATACTCTGGAACGGCCCTATGGGCGTCTTTGAGATGACAAAGTTTGATGATGGTACCAAAGGCATTGCCCAGGCGGTGGCCGAGGCCACGGACAATGGGGCCTTCTCGCTTGTCGGCGGGGGCGACTCCGTAGCTGCCGTCAACATCATGGGCCTTGCTGACCGTATCAGCTATGTCTCCACCGGCGGCGGCGCCATGCTTGAATATATGGAAGGCAAGAAGCTGCCGGGCATCACAGCCATCAGGGGAGAGTGATGAAACCCCGGCTTATCAGGGCAATGGTCCCCGCCCTTGAGGGGAGAGTGATGAAACCCCGGCTCATCAGGGCAATGGCCCTCACCCTTGAGGGGAGAGTGATGAGGCTGTGGCTCATTCCGGTACTGGTCCTCACCCTGCTGGCAGCAGGGTGCAACAGGGATGATCAGCAGTTCTCGGGAACGATCACGCTGACCAATGAGCTTTATGGCGGTGACCCCTATTATTATGCACTGGGGCTCTCATTTGATGAGGCTAAGGCGGTGCCGACGCTGCCCGACCAGGAGAGGGCTGATATTACCCTGATGGCGGGGATGATTCCGGGAGGCACCACCGTGGAGCCTTTCCTCTCTGCCAACACCCTTGAGCCGGCCTTTGCCCTTATGGGTGAGTATGCAACAGAGAGCGAGGCAGTCACCGCGTTCCGGGCGCTGAAGGATGCCAGCTCACTATCTTCGGCCTTCTCATTCCTGGACCTTGCTGCTCCGCTGAAGAAAAACCAGGTCTGGGTGGTGAGGACAAGAGATCATACATTTGCCAAGATCAGGATCATTGATGTGGTGCTTGACACCGCCCCCAACCCTGATTTTGCCTCCTGCAGGCTGGAGTGGGTATGGCAGCCTGACGGGTCGGCGACATTCCCATAGGAGTGATGAGAAGAGAGTTGACTGAAGAGATCTTCAGGGTGACTGACAGTCAGTTGTTTGAGACGACAGCCCTGGAGATATTCCGTCTCCAGGCAGCAGAGTGCCCCGTCTACCGTGAGTACCTCCGACTTCTGGGTGCCGATGCTGGCAACATCAGTGATATCTTCTCCGTGCCCTTCATGCCTGTATCCTTTTTCAGGGATCATAATGTCTTTACCGGGGCAGGAGCGCCGGAGCGGGTTTTTACCAGCAGCGGCACGGCCGGCATGCGCCTGAGCCGTCACGCCGTCAGGGATCTTTCACTCTATGACGAAAGCCTGGAGCATACCTTCAGACACTTCTACGGAGAGCCGTCAGGGTATGCCATAATGGGACTGCTCCCTTCTTATCTTGAGAGGGAGGGGTCATCACTGATATATATGGTAAACAGGCTGATGACTCTGTCGGGCAACAGCTACGGGGGATTCTTTCTTGACGACCATAAGGCGCTGATGAAGTCCGTTGACCGTGCACGGCTGCAAGGAGTGCGGGTGCTGCTCATTGGTGTCACCTTTGCGCTGCTGGACATGGCGGAGAGCCACCCCGCGGATCTGTCGGATGCAGTCATCATGGAGACGGGAGGCATGAAGGGCAGGAGGAGGGAGATGATAAGGGATGAGGTTCATGAGATACTCAGGGAGGCCTTCGGCGTGACATCGGTACACTCGGAGTACGGAATGACGGAGCTGCTCAGCCAGGCTTACTCCGACGGAGAGGGGCTATTCAGGAGCCCGCCCTGGATGAAAGTGCTGATACGTGACAGCCATGATCCGACGGCACACGGTGATGCTGCCGGCACTGCGGGAGGCATAAGCGTCATAGACCTCGCCAATATCTGGTCATGTTCCTTCATAGCTACCGCTGACCTGGGACGCATGCATGAGGATGGACTCTTCGAGGTGCAGGGACGTTTTGACGAGGCAGACCTGCGGGGGTGCAACCTGCTTGTCTCGTAGAGATGACCCCGGGCGTCAGAGTCCGAGTATGGCGTTGAGCCAGCCGAACAGCTTCCTCCGCCCATCTTCTTCGCACATATCGAGACTCTGGGCGCACATGTAGATGATGCGGGGATCACGCTCACAGCTGGCGATCTTGCTGTCAATGTAACCCTGCCCCCGGTTTTCCGGCTTGAGATAGACCATGGCAGGCGGTGCAAGGTGCCGGTTGCCTCCGAGCAGCTGCAGGTGATTGGCGAGTGAGATGAAGGTGAACTGCCTGTGGTCACGGAACCGGTAGGAGATGTTCTTCCTGAGCAGATCGTCATTCTTCATCAGAAAATCTTCCACAGGCTTCCTGTTTACCGGATGGGGAGTATGACTGTTGGTGAAGTACCTGTATCTGAATCCCAGCAGTGCGGCAGAATTCCACTGTCCCAGGTGAAAGGAGGCCCTCGGCTCAAAATCGCGCCTGCCGGCAAGCTGCCTGTTGAAAGCTCTTCTGATATGGTTCCAGAGAACGCGAGGTCCCGGAGCCGGTACCCACCTGCCCCTGAGCACCGGAAGACCATCTATGAACCACTCCCCGGGGGTGATGCTCCGTAGCAGGAAGGTGTCATCATTAAAATAGACAAAATGCTCAGCGAGACCTTTGATCCTCCAGATCATATTGGCAATGGTGATGCTGTTAAAGGTGGGGAGGAACTCCTCATACCCCCTGAAAATCTCTTTGTGATCAACAATCTTCACAGAACCGGAGCGCCCCGGAAACCGGCTCTCAACATCTTCATGTACGCCGGGGTCCTGCCCGTCGGTGACAATGAATATATTGCGGACGAAGGGGGCAAAGCGCAAGACCGACAATACACAATACCTGATCTCATTGGAGGAGGCAAAGCGTGTGGCGTGTGCGCCGGAAGAGACCGGCAGATCAACCCTGCCGATATACCTGTTACGCTTCTCCGCCAGTTGCGGGTCACTACCGTCAACCCAGGCTATCACCACGTCAATGGGGTCTTCCGGTGACACCCCGTAGCTCTCTCTTGTATTGAACGCTTCACTTTTCATGCGGCACTCTTACAACTGTGTCCAACGCGTCGATGTTTTTTTCCATCCTGAACCCCCGGCATATTATCAGATTTCACGATTCAGTTTCAATATCCTGTCGAGCCAGCTGAATAACCTGTTGCGCTGACCGCTGTCAAGCATCTCCATGCTCTGGATGCATACTGATTTGATCTGCGTGTCTTTCATACAGCGTCTTATCCTTCTGTTGAGACGTGATTCAGAATACCAGGGGTGGAAATAACCGAGGTTCAGCTTCCCGAAATTTCTGTTGCCGCCAAGGATCTCAAGATGATAGGCCACGGAGGTGGCAAGCAGCTGAGCGGCATCCCTGAAGCGGTATGAAATGGTTTCTTTCAGCAGTTCTTCGTTGGCACTGAAGAAAGCCTCAAGAGTCCTGACCCGCATGGGATGCGCCGTGTGACAGTGAAAAAAATAGCGCCATCGCATGCCGACAAGCCTGGCGCTCTGCCACTGACGGAGATAAAAAGAGATCTTTGGCCGGTATGCGGCGTTATGGCGTATGTGCCTGTTCAGCAATACTTTCCATGCGATTCCCACAATCTTCCTGACGGGCGGCAGAAGCCACTTGCCCCGCAGGACAGGCTTGCCGTTGATGAACCAATCCTCTTTCAGGGTCTCACGTATCAGGATAGTATCATCATTGAAGTAGATAAAATTTTCCGACAGGCCGTTGATCCTCCACACCATTGCCAGGATTGAGGAGCTGTTGAAGGTGGGCAGATACTCTTCATAGCCCCTGAAGATTTCCGTGTGGTCAATGATTTTCAGGCAGTCAGCCTTAGCGGGAAATTTCTCCCTGACCTCGTTGTCGAGACCGGGGTCCTGCCCGTCGGTGACAATGAAGATGTTGCGGACAAAGGGGGCAAAGGTCAGGATTGAAAGGACGCAGTATCTTATCTCATTTGATGATGCGAAACGTGTCGGCAGGGCTCCGGGGTGCGCAAGGCTCTTATTTTCCAATGCCAGATGTCGATCCCTCTTCTCCGCAAGCCGGGCGTCACTACCGTCGACCCACAGTATCACCGCGTCAATTGGTCCGCTTCCGGCAGGATTTCTGTTATCTGACATTGTTTTGTTGTAAATTTACGGCTTTATCTATTTTTATACAATGTTAGCCAGAAAATAACAGACGGATGTCCGGAGGCAGTCGAAAAACGATAGCAGCAGTATCAATGGTCAGGAATGACCAGTTCTTTATTCAGAAATGGATCGACTATTACGGCAGGGAGCTGGGACATGAGAATCTCTATCTCTTACTTGACGGGCATGATCAGTTGTACCCCGAGGGCCATGAGAATATCAATGTCATAAGGATTCCCGGCCAGAGGCTGAGCAGGTCGAGGGGCGACAGAAACCGTATTGACCTGATCTCCAACTTCTCCAGGGCCCTGTTCCTGAGATATGACCTGGTCATAGCACATGACATCGATGAGGCGCTGGTGGTTGACCCCGATCAGAAGCTTTCGCTGGCCGACTATCTTCAGCGTCCTGTGAGACATGCCTCTCTCTCAGCCCTCGGGCTGGATGTAGGACAGAACCTTGACATGGAACAGCCTATCGATCCCTCGAGGCCGTTTCTCGAGCAGAGGAGCTTCGCCCATGTGTCGGCACGCTATACCAAGGCTGTGGTGGCCACCAGGCCGCTGAAATGGGGATCGGGGTTCCACAGGGTCAGACACAGGAACTTTCACATCGACCCCAATCTCTTCCTGTTTCATTTCGGGATGGTAGACTACGCAATATCGCAAAAGAAGATGGAGGATCAGTCGTTGCTCAACGCCGGCTGGCGCGGGCACCTTGACAGGAGGTATGAGCTGTTCGACCTGGTTACCAGAAAGAAACCTGTTGACGGTGATACATTCTTTAAACAGGCACGGAGGAGAGAGAGCCTTTTCCGTCCGCTATTTGCGCTCAACAAACCGGGAATGCTTCCCGAGAAGCCGGTGATCAGGATTCCGGAGCGGTTCAGGAGCATAGTCTGAGACATAACACCGGAGAGATAATAACCAGCAATAAACATGAGATTTAAATACAGACTCAGAAAGGCATACAGGAAGTTTATTTTCAACCTCAGTGCTTCGGAGAATCCCCTCTGGCTGGCGTGGTGCAGGCACATATACAAGCCCCGGCCCGGAACTATTGAGGTTTTCCTCGATGAATATTCCGGGGGAAAGAGCCCTGTCACCTTCCTCCAGATAGGTGCAAATGACGGCTTCATCAATGATCCGCTGCACCTGTTTATCAAGAGGGACAACTGGCGGGGAGTGCTCCTGGAGCCTCTGCCCGACGTTTTTGATGAATATCTTTCCAGGCTGCACCGCAAGAGGCCTGAGATCACTGCCATCAATGCTGCCCTGGACCGCAACGACGGAACGAGGCCTTTCTACAGGCTCTCGATAAGCAGGGAGCGGTGGGCTCATGGATTGTCGAGCTTTGACCGCGGCGTACTGGAGAAAAAGCTCAGGGACGGCAGCATGGAGAGGAACATGCGCAGGGAGGGAGTTACCCTTCCCGACAACCTTGACGGATGTATCCTCGCCGATGAGGTACCCACCATCAGCCCGGAGACGCTGCTGAAAAAATTTGAAGGTGTGGAACCGGACCTGCTGGTAATAGATACCGAGGGCTATGACTATGAGATATTGAAAATGCTGGACCTCGACAGGATCTCCCCGGAGGTGATCATCTATGAGGAGATGCTCTTCGATGAAAAAACCGCCGCAGAGTGCCGCGGGTATCTTGGAAGTCACGGCTATTCATGCCGGTCGATCAAGAGAGATGTGCTGGCGGTAAAGCAGCCGTCGACATTTATGTCCGGCGCAGGCAATGGTTGCTGACGACGGCGTGACCCGTGAAGCTGTTTCAGGAGCGGCAGAGGAGATGGATACCCACACTGACATATTCCAGAGGAATTTTATCCGTAGCGGCAGAGAAGATGGGTTCTGACAATCTCATATTCAGGGAGACTCTTAGCCGACGCGGTAATTGAAATGGAATCTGATATTCACATAAACCGCAGGAATTTTCACCGTGGGATCTATCTTATCTCCCTGTGCCTTATAGCCATCTTCCTGCCATCATCAAGGTACATGCTGACGGTGAGCGAGATCTTACTTGCTGTCAACTGGGTGGCAGAGGGCGGTTTCAGGACCAGATTCAGCAGATTACGTTCTGACAGGGCGGCGATAGCCTTTATGCTGATATACGTTCTGAGTGTTGTCGGATTGATATGGTCCGAAGATCCGGGTTATGCATTCAGGCATGACCTGCTCCACAAGCTGCCCACGCTTTTCATGCCTCTTATTGTGGCCACCAGCCCCCTTCCCGGCAGGAAAATGACCAGGGTGATACTGCTGCTCTTCATCTCATCGGTAGTTGTGGTTTCATTCATCGGTTTTTTCAGCCGGTTGATGCAGCCGGCACTCTCATTCCGTGATGCGTCACCCTTCATGCCGGGAGTCTATTTCGGGCTGATGGTTATCATTGCGGCTTTTCAGCTGCCGCTGCTGGCGCGGGAGGATGGGGACAGGATGCTGATGATCACCGGAAGCAGGAAATTCTTCATTGCCAGCCTGGTCATCTCCGCCTGGCTCATCTTCTTCCTCTTCCACCTGAGAACCCTTTCCGGCGTTGCCTCATTCGCTGTCGCCTTTATTATAATTACATCAGCACTTGCAGCAAGGTCAGGGAGGGTACTGCCAAAGATTTTGCTGCCCGCCGGTCTTATCATCGTTACTGCACTGGCAGTCGTGCCGATGGTCTCCATATGGAAGCAGGCACATGCAGAGACACCGGTCGATTTCCGGAATCTGGACAGCCTGACGGTGGCGGGCCATCCCTACCAGCATGATACCTTAAATATTATAAGGGAGAACGGGAACCTGGTCTACCTCTACATCGCTGACGGGGAGCTGAGGGAAGCATGGAGTGAGAGGAGCAGTCTTGATTATGACGGTGCCAGTCTGGCTGGCCTGGAGCTCAGGGCTACGCTTTTCAGGTATATGTCATCACTCGGACTACGGAAAGACGCAGAGGGGTTTATGAAGCTCAATGACAATGATTTAGCGGCGGTGGAAAGAGGCATCACAAACCATCTGAACCTCCGCCGTCCCGGCTTTTATGTACGGGTCTACGAGGAGATGATGAGCCTTTATCTCTATTATAAAAGCTCGCGGCAGCTGACTGAATGGGGTTCACTTACGAAACGGATTGATCTCTGGAGGGCATCATGGGTGGCCTTCCGTGAGCGTCCGCTCCTGGGATGGGGAACAGGGAGCATCCTGCCGGCGGTGGAGCAGGGGCTTCAGAAGAACGGCTCCTCCCTGTCAGGACTTAACATGAAGCCACACAGCCAGTATCTTTATATTTTGATTACACTGGGAGTAGCGGGACTGATCATCACTGTTGTTCTCTATGCCTTCTTCGTTGTTAAGAGGCATGCACACAGATCCCTCATGTTCATTCTGTTCCTGGCTGTATTCCTGGTCAGTTTCCTTGGCAACAACACCCTTGAGTCACAGCCGGGTCAGGATCTTTTCGTCTTTTTCTCAATGATATACGGATACTTTTACCCGCAACCGGAGCAGCAGGAGTGATCCCGTAATAGCGTGACTGAGACTGAGCCGGCCCCCCATACTCCTGGTAAGGGACCTTATTCAGAAGGGACCGGGATGCTCCCGATATGGCAATGCTGATTCCTGAACGGCGCGGGTCTTCAGAGTCCCAGTTTCGTTCTCACAGCTGCGGGCAGGGCATCCCTGTGCACCATTACAAATATGGTCTTTGCCCTTACAAAGCTCTCTGACATGTTAAGATAGCCTCCGTGAGGATTCCTGTCAGTGCCCCATGAGTTTTTCGTTATATAGTATTTCGTGCCGTTCTGGTCTTTGACGATGCCGGTGAGATGCATCAGGTGGTCATCAGTGGTGACGAAGGTCTCATATCCTTCCTGGCGCACCTTCTGTGTGACATCTATCTCAGGACAGGGTTGGTCAAAACTGAATCCTGCTGTCCGGTCCGCCGTCCTGTTTTCAAACCGGGCACGGTCAGTACCTGCAAGGTTGTCAATCCGGGTCATGTCGGGATTCACGGCTACCCCGTTGGCATGGGAGAAACCCCGCTCGCTGACATCACCGTCCCAGTTGACAGTATAGCCTTTCATAAGGGCAGTGTCGATTACCATTATCAGCTCATCGAGGGGTACATTGTGGAAACGGTTCATCTCCCAGTTATCGGGTACCTCTAACAATCCTTCAGTATAGAAGGGGAAATGTGTGAAAGAGGTTATATGTACATAATCGTCCATATTCAGTCCCAGGCTGGCGGCAAATGATTCAGGAGTGTAGCTCTGCCCCCCGTAGGTAAATGTTTCAGGCGTTTTCCCGAGGTAGATATCAAGGATGGCGCCGGTCACCTCTTCTGATTCGGGACTCATCTTTTTCAGCTTCACCGGCACGGCAGCCACGGCGTCAATATATGACTGCAGCTCGCGGTGGTTATGTATCGGAGAGTCATAGCTGATGCCCGGGTATGCCTCATCGGGAATGATGCCGTCCTCATTGAAGACCCGAAGCCACGATGGTGACAGGCTGCCCGCACCGAGGTTGCCCTTGCCCTGGCGCAGGTAGTTGTCGTGGACCCTGTTCTCATAGGTTTTCCTGACAACGTACATCTCCGAGAGGTCATATTCGCCTTTGCCCATACGGAGAAGCTCCGACTCCATGAAGGAGGTGGTTGCAAAGCACCAGCAGGTACCTGTGGCCGACTGGTTCTTGACCGGAGTGGCCGGAAGGGATACCACCGTGGTGAATTTGTAGCCCTCAGGAGCGGGGGGCTCCTTTTTGTTGCCCTTCTGTGACTGTAACGGTGCGGCTGCCAGCAGCAGCGCAGCTAAAGCAATTAAAACTCTTTTCATTGGATTATATATTTATTATTTTATTGGTCTAATGGAACTTACATGTAGCAAAATAATCATTTTCTCCTGCGGATTACTGCTCATGTTAGTTTCATATCTTCTTTCGGTTTGTTGACGCAGTTATGAATGAACCAAAATTATCCAAATAATCTTAAAGGTCAAATGTTGTTCAACAGGGAGGAGGCGGGAGCCTGTTGACTTCATATTGTCCTGTGACCGGGGTGATTCGTTGCCGGACTTGTATTGAAGATAGTCCCGGGACTTTCATTACAGTGTGGGGTAGAAGGCATTTTCTATATGATCTAAACGGGGAACGGGGTCATCAAAGATGACGGTGATGATGTCAAACCTGGCCTCTTTGGCGATGCCGTTCCGTTCGATGTAATTCGAGGCGGCATAGATGATGGTTCTTTGCTTGGGCACGTTCACCGCCTCTGCAGGGTGCACCTGGTAACCGGCCGAACGGCTCTTGACCTCCACGAAGACGATGAACTCACTGTTTTCGGCGATGATATCTATCTCGGTGCGTCCCGATCTCCAGTTTCTGTCGCGGATGGTATATCCGTGTTGTCGCAGGTAACCGCAGGCCAGCTCTTCTCCCCGGGCGCCCAGTGAGGCTTTGTCGTGCATCTCAGATCTCTATCAGCCTGTTCCTGATAGCGTACAGTATCAGGCTGGCGGTATTTTTTGATCCGGTCTTTGCCAGCAGGTTGGCCCTGTGCTTGTCGACGGTGCGCTTGCTGATGAAGAGGGCACCGGCGATCTCATGGTTGGAGAGTCCCTCGCAGATCTTCAGGAGTATCTCCTTCTCCCTCCTGGAGAGGCTTGAGCTCTTCTCCTCCTGCTCCCTGTTCTTGATGCGTCTGATGACGTGGTATAGCAGCTCCTGGGAGAAGTAGTTGCCGCCGCGGTAGACGGCAATCACGGCATCATGCACCTCTGAGATGTCGGAGTCCTTGAGGATAAAGCCCTTGGCTCCGGCTTCCACCATCCGGTAGTAGTACTCCTCCTCACCGTACATAGAGAGGGCAATAACGCTGATGTCAGGATGGTGGCGGGTAAGCTGTGCCGTTGCCTCCGCCCCGTCCATGCCGGGCATATTTATATCCATCAGGACGATGTCAGCCGGGCAGGCTACTATCAGCTTCAACAACTCCTCTCCGTTTGATGCTTCGGCCACCACATCAAATTCGCTGTAGGCGCCGAGGAGGATCTTCAGCCCGTTACGGAACAGCTGATGATCGTCAGCCAGTGCTATTCTAATCTTGTCCATACATCTACAATTATATAACTTTGCCATAACTGCCGACTGATGACTGCCGGCTGCAGACTGCCGATTGCCGACTGGCCTACTGATCCACCCTGATCAGCGCGCTGGTTCCCTTGCCTTTTGAGCTTTCCAGGACGAAGACCCCGTCGACGGAACGCACCCTGGTTTCGATGTTGGGGATACCCATGCCCACTGCCTCCTCCGAGGAGAGCTTCTCCATGTCAAATCCCCTCCCGTTATCAAGGTACTGCAAGGTAATTATTTTTTGGTGCCGGTGAAGGTCGATCTCTATCTTTGATGCCCCGGAGTGCTTCATCGCATTGTTGATCAGCTCGCAGGCAGCCCTGTAGATCACCACCTCCTTATCGCCGTCAAACCTCTCTCCCTCCATGTTGGTGCGGAAATCTATATTTACGCTCCGGGTGCTGTTAATCTTTGCCGTGAAAGTGCTTATGGCGCTTGCCAGCCCAAGGTTTGTAAGGACATGAGGACTCATGTTGTTGGATATCTCCTTGATGGTATTGAGTGCCTCATTCACAACGTGGGAAGTATTGTTTAGTATCTCCGTTCCAACCGGGTCGGTCACCCTGCTGGTAAGGGCCGAGAGAGACATCTTCACCGTTGAGAGCAGCGGTCCCAGTCCGTCGTGCAGGTCCTTGGCAAACCTCTTTTTCTCGGTCTCCTCGGTGTTAATAACGGCGTTCAGGAGCCTGCGCTCCGACCTGGTGCGGTCTATCTCAGCTCGCTTGAGGGAGTAGAAGAGCTCCCTGATCAGGACAACCCCCGTGATGATCATCACAGAGATGAGAACGTTCATCCATTCGTCGGCCATCATCAGCTCAAAAGAGGGTTTTCCCTGGAAATACTCTATGAGCTGTATAAGCGTTCGTACCGCCATAAGCACGAAGGAGGAGGAGAGAAGGATCCATGAGAGACGGTAACGTGTCAGCTTCATGAACCGCAGTGCTATGCCTGCAGCTACTATCTGGAGCACGATGGAGATAAACAGGGCTATCAGGCGTACCATTGTAACAAAAAATTAATTTCTGTAAAAGTAGGAGTTTATTACCTTTGGGGCGCCAAAAAATGATATTGAAAGACTCATAACCTTTTCTAAACGCGTTTGAAAGTTTCTAATAATTACGAAATGTCAATTCTGACTTATTCTTCGCGTAGCAGTAATTCAACGATCTGCCTCCGGGCCAGGCAGTATAATTCGCAATTAACTAATCATAAATAATTTACAACGAACAACAACCATAAACCTTCTAACTTTACCCAATTATGCGAAAACTAAAATTCATTTTCATGTTGTTGTCTCTGGTTCTGGGGACAGCTACCATGATGGGGCAGACCACGACTTCAACCCTCAGTGGTAAGATCACCGAAGAAAGTGGTGATCCTCTTGCCGGGGCGACCGTTGTTGCCACCCATCAGCCTTCAGGCACGAAATACGGTGCCATTGCAAACAGTCAGGGTCTCTTCTCCATACAGGGGATGCGTCCCGGCGGTCCTTACATGGTAACCGTGAGTTTCATCGGCTACAAAACCCTTGATTACACTGACATTACTCTTTACCTGGGAGAAACTTTCAACATCAATGCCAGTCTTCCAAGTACTGTTACTGAAGTGACGGAAATTGTAGTTGTCGGAGCCAGACCCTCCAAATTCAACACTACGAAAACGGGTGCCACGGTCAATATTTCGAACGAACGGATGATATCGTTACCTACGATTAACAGAAGTATTAATGACATGGCGAAGTTTTCTCCCTATAGCAACGGGATGAGTTTCGCCGGCGGTGACGGGCGTTCGACAAACTTCACGGTCGACGGGTCCAACCTGAACAACAACTTTGGTCTGGGCAGCAACCTGCCGGGAGGGGGCAATCCCATTTCGCTGGATGCCATCGAAGAGGTACAGGTTGTCATTGCTCCCTTTGATGTTCGCCAGACCAACTTTATCGGTGGTGGTATCAATGCAATCACCAAATCCGGTACCAACACCTTCAGGGGATCAGCCTACACATACCAGATAAACCAGAACATGCGTGGCAACAAGATTGGCGATCACGACTTCGGTGACCGTGCAGAGGAATCCAACTCAATCTACGGCTTCACGGTAGGGGGTCCGATCATCAAGAACAAACTGTTCTTCTTCGGAAACTTTGAATATGAGAGTAGTCCGCAGCAGGTTATCCGCTGGCGTGCCTCAACTGATGGTATCTCGGATCAGCAGACCATTTCGCGTACGACAGTAGAAGATCTTCAGACTGTATCAGATTACCTGAGATCGAAATACGGATACGATACAGGATCTTTTACTGATTTCCCCGCCAACGAGTCAAACCTGAAGTACCTGGTTCGCCTCGACTGGAACATCAATGATGCCAACAAGCTGAGTGTGCGTTTCAATCACACAAAGAACACTGCCTGGAATCCGCCTAACGGCAACTCCACCGACGGCAGCTATCGCGACCGTAACAAAGACCGTGTCGGAGAATATTCATTTTCATTTGCCAATTCAATGTATTCGATGGATAACCTCGTTAATTCCGGGTCACTGGAGTTAAACAGCAGGTTCTCCAACAACATGTCGAATCAACTGCTGGTGACCTACTCCGATATCCAGGATGTCAGGGGCTCAACCTCAGAGCCATTCCCCTTCATAGACATCATGAGCGGAGATATAGCTACCGGTGCAGCTGCACTGGACCCCTACATGTCAGCCGGCTACGAGTTGTTTACATGGAATAACGGTGTGAAGAACAGGATCATCACAGCTACTGACAACTTCACCTATTATGTAGACGCACACAAACTGACAGCAGGTGCCAGTTTTGAATACCAGATGGCTGACAATAACTACATGCGCAGCGGCACAGGATACTACCGCTATTACAGCCTGAGCGATTTCCTGAGCGGGGCAGCACCGGTTGACTTTGCACTGACCTACGGTGCCAACGGTGAGCTTGTTCCCTCCAATGCCGTCAAATTCAATCAGATAGGCGCATACGTTCAGGATGAGTGGACCCCGGTTCAGAATTTCAAACTGACGGTCGGTCTGCGTGCTGACAATATTACCTTCATAGATGATATCATTACCAACAATGCCATCCTGGCTCTCGATTTCGGCGGACGCCACATCAATACCGGAGAATGGCCCACACCGAAGATCAACCTGTCGCCGCGCGTCGGATTTACATGGGATGTTAACGGAGACAAGTCGCTGACCCTCAGGGGCGGTACCGGCATATTCACCGGTCGCCTCCCGCTGGTATTCTTCACCAACATGCCTTCCAACGCCGGTATGAACCAGCTGCTGATGAAGGTGCAGACTCGTTTCAACACGGTAACCGGAAATGTGATTTCGAGAGACACAAGGTTGGATCTGCTTGCTGGCGATATGCTTACCGATGTTCCTGACATGATTGACAGGCTTGACTTCCAGACAGTGGTAACCCCGGAAGA
>CAZFIF010000005.1:0-38657 GCA_964519065.1 uncultured Rikenella sp. | reverse complement strand
TTAAGCCACCCTGCAGAGAATCACGGCACGCCGTAGGCGGGACGTAATTCTCCCTCTCGTTACTATGAAAAGAGGCAGTCATTTTATCAGGTTGCATTTTATTGAATCCTCAAAGCTTTTGCCGGATTGTAGTTAGCTGCTTTTATCGTCTGGTAGCTCACTGCCAGGAAGCCGATTACAAGAACCATGGCAGTTGCAAGGAAATAGACAAGCGGACTGATGGATGCCTTATCTGCAAAGCTTTCCATCCAGAACTTTGAACCGAAGTAAGCGAGAGGCCAGGCAATGAGTGAAGAGATGCCGATCAGTATTACTACTTCCTTAACCAGAAGGTTTAGAACCAGCATTGCAGAGGCCCCGTAGGTTTTACGTATACCTATCTCCCGGGTTCTCTTATTGGTCATGAATGTCACAAGACCTATCAGTCCTATGCATGCAATGAAGATGGCAAGGAGGGAGAAGAGGATAAATATTCGTCCTGTTTTCATCTCTGCGCTATACAGGTTGTTCCATGTGTCAGCAAAGAACTCATACTGGAACGGCTGGGTAGGAGTAAACTCTTTCCATTTGCTTTCGATGGCGGCAAGGGTGGCGGGTACATTTTTGCCTGTGAGCCTTACCGTCGCAAACTGGTCGTTACCACCCGGGAAGAGCACGGAGAAGCATACCGGGTCAATCGGCTTATGCATGGAGGTGATATTGAAGTCTTTCATCACCCCTATTATCTGATATCTCCGGAACTCCTCCGGGCCGGCAGGTTGAAGAATATATTGCCCCACAACCGGTTCCTTCAGGCCCAGCAATCTGACAGCGGCCTCGTTAATCAATACGGCTGTGGAGTCTGTGCCATAGTCTCTGGAGAAGAAACGGCCGCTGGCAAGTTTCACTCCCAGTGTCTGGGGGTAGTCGAAGCTGACCCATGCCTGTTGTAACAGGTACATATTTTTGTCAGGGTCATCGTCACGGAAGAAGGCATTGTAGCTGTAATCCATCCCCGGCACCTGCCTCGAGAATCCGGCATTAACCACACCATCTGTCTGCATCAGCTGGCTCCTGAATGTTTCCCTCTGCCTCCAGAATGCATCTGAGCGTTTGATAACAATGAGATTTTCCTTGTCAAACCCCAGGTCTTTGCGGGTCATGAAGTTCAGCTGTCGGTAGACAAGTACAGACCCGATAATGATGACTATTGACACTGCGAACTGGAAGATGACCAGTATGCCTCTCAGGCGTTTTGACATTGAACCTGGATTCATGGTTCCCTTAAGGACATCTACCGGCTTGAAGGAGGCGAGGACGAAGGCAGGGTAAAAACCGGCCGACAGACCTACTACTATTATAAGCAACAGGATGAATAATATCCCATTGCCGTTGTATAAGTTTACAGAAAGTGTTTTGCCTATCAGCTGGTTGAATGAAGGTGTAAGTGCAAGGACAAGCAGCACTGAGGTAATGCCTGCTATTGCAGCGATGATAAGCGACTCGCCGATAAACTGAGAGATAAGTCCGGCCTTGCTTGCCCCTGAAACCTTTTTTACTCCCACCTCTTTGGCTCTTCCTGCTGCTTTCGCCGTTGCCAGGTTAACATAGTTTATTACTGCAACCACCAGGATGAGGAAAGCTATAACGGCAAAGATATATACTGTGCTTGGTGAACCGGGGGGTTCAAGGTTGTACTGGGTTGCACCCTTCAGGTGTATATCTTTCAGAGGCTCGAGGATATAACTGAAGTCGTTTCCCGCCTTCCTGAAATCATCTAATGATGTGCCGAGAGCCTCCTGCAACTGTGGCCCGACATATTTTATGATTATCTCCTGGAGCTTTGACTGAAGGAGATCCTTATCAGTGCCTTCAGCGACTTCTATATATGTATAAAAATTATGGGAGATCCAGAACTGGTTGTTGGCCATCTGCGGGTAGGTGCTTAAGGAGGCCAGCATGTCGAATTGAATATGTGAATTATCAGGCACATTCTCCAGAACGCCTGTTACGGTATAGAGGACAGTGTCAGATTCCATGGTCACACTCTGGCCTATAGGATCGGCTTCGCCGAAATACTTCCTGGCATACTCCTCACTCATGACCAAAGACCGCGGTCTTACCAGGGCTGTTTTCGGGTCTCCTTTCAGAAGCCTGAAATCAAGGACATCAAAGAAGGTGGAATCGGCGAACATCACCCCCTCTTCATTGAATCTGTTCTCCCCGTAGCCAATCAGCCAGTCGCCAAGTCCCCTTACTCTTGTGGCCTTAAGTATCTCAGGATAATCATTGAGTATTGCCTGTGCCATCGGAGCAGCAGTGATAGCCTGGTTGAGCTCACTGCCCGCCATCCGTCCAATTATCTTTATCCTGTAAATGTTCTCATAATTGGCATGAAAACGGTCATAGCTAAGCTCATGAGTAACATAGAGCGAGATAAAAAGAAAGCTTGTGATACCTATTATGAGACCGCTCATATTCAGCATGACGTATCTGCTCTGCTTTCTCATGCTGCGGATTGAGTTTGAAAGGAAGTTCTTCAGCACAGGGGGAAGTTTTAAGTTTGTCAAAAAGACGAAGAAACTGCCTTTCTGCTGCATGGCATGCAATGCTCCGGCCGGGAACAAAGTCAAAAAAAATAGATGGCCCGCCGCAGGCGGACCATCTAACTTAAATTAAATGACCTGGTACGATCAGGTTGGTATCTAATTACAATTCAGATTGGTGCGCTGGGCCTTGGCGGCATCGGAGAAGGCACCGTAGAGAGCATTCTTAAAAGAGGCGCATGCAGCCGAAGTATCTCCCTGTCCAACCTGGGCAACAGCCAGCTGGTAGTAGAACATAGCTTTGGCTTCAGCGTCGCCGTCCTCAAGATCGAGGCCCTTCTGCGCATAGGCAGCTCCCTCGGTGAAGTTGTTCTGCTTGTTGTAAACGTCAGCGAAGAAATAGAACAGTGTCTTGTCATCACCGTACTTTGCTGCCCTGTTCAGGAGGGCAAGTGCCTCGTCAAGCTGGTTGGCACTGTTGGCCTTTGAACCGGCTGCCCGGAAGTACTCCAGTGCCGATCCTTTGGCCTGGGTGGCCTTGTCAGCATCTTCCTCGGGGTCGAGCTTGGTGAGAAACAGGTCTATAGCCTCTTCGAACGCGTCAGCATTATCCTGGTTTCTGAAGATCAGTGCCTTATTATAGATCGACGCAATATGATCGGGATTGAGAGTAAGGACACTGTCAAAAGCCAGGAGGGCGTTTTCATAGTCATTGTCAGAGAAGAATTCACTAGCCATCCTGTAATAACCGTTGACCAGGATCTTTTCAGAATTGTCTTTGTATGTTGCATTGCCGTACTTCTCTGCCATGACGCCGGCCAGCCGGGCAGCCTCAATGATCTCTGCAGCAGGTTTCTTCTCATTATAGGCTGTTGCAGCCAATTTATAGTACAATCCGGGAAGGACCTTTACTGCTTTTTCCTTCAGGTCATCGGCTGTCTCGCCCACCTGTTCGGAGAGAACCACGACCTTTTCAAATGCGGTGATTGCGGCCGGGACATCGCTCTGGATAGCCTTTGCCCCTTCGTTGTAAACCGTGATTATTTCATTTCTGTCCTGTGCATTGAGAGCTGCACCAAAAACCGCAGAGAACAGAAGTATCCCTGCAGCTATTTTCTTGATCTTCATAATTTTTCCGTTTTCTTATTTGTGTTATTTATCTGTAATTGTTCAATTTTCAGGTCGTAAATATAAAAAATATGATCAATTTATCTAACTGTCAGTAATATTCACAATAAGAAATGATCTCCTGAAATGGCTGACCTGGTGACTGCGTCCTGCCGGGAATCTCACGGCCAGGATGCAAGATGTCCCGGTTATCGGATGGTGCCATATCCCAAAATAGAGTATTTTTATGACTCTCCAGAACTTAATAACTGGCAAGAATGTCAAAGAACAGAACCAACACAGATGATTGCAGATATCTCCTCAGGGTGGCGTGGACGGCTCACAGGGGTGCTGCGGCAGATACTGGAATAAGGGCTGAGGAGCTTATGCGTCAATTGCTTCCTGGCGATTCCTTTGTCATGACCGACAGAATTCCTGATATCATTCTTTTTATGAGCGGAGGGTCAGAGAGAAGGGCTATTGAGCTGGCTGATCCGGCCAGGCCGGTGTTGCTGCTCAGCATTCGCGGCAACAATGCCTATGCGGCAGCCACCGAGGTGCAGGCATGGATGGTCAGCAACAACAGGACTTCGATGCTGGCCGATGCCCGTGATGCTGCGGAATCAGGTCTTATCGCCCGATGGCGGAGGGTTGCAGGGGCTCTGGGAGGCATGCAGGGGAGGCGGGCAGGGCTGATAGGTACTGTTTCTGAGTGGCTGGTGGCATCTGATGTTTCTGCAGAGGCACTGCTTCACCGCTTTGGTTTTGAACTGACAGGGATACCCTGGAAGGAGCTGCCGGTTTACAGCAATGAGGAGCCTGATGATGCCCTGCTGAACAGGTTCAGGGATCAGAATCCCGATGGACTTGAAGATGCAGCCAGGGTGTTGACACTTTTGCGCAGGGTTATCCATGACAACAGTCTTGATGCAATAGGAGTGGAGTGCTTCAGCCTGGTACAGGAGAGAAAGGTCACGGCCTGCCTGGCGCTCGCGCAGCTGAATGCAGAAGGAACGGTTGCTGCATGCGAGGGAGACCTGGCTTCAATGGCGGGCATGATGACGGTAAGAGAGCTGACAGGCCGAATTCCCTGGATGGCAAACACAACACGCCTGACAGACAGCACCCTGATCCTTTCTCACTGCACCGTTGGATTCGACCTTGCAGAGAAGGTCAGTCTGACGACACATTTTGAGACAGGTTGCTCACTGGCAGTTGACGGCAATATCCCTGGCGATCATGTAACTCTATTCAGACTATCTGACAAACTTGACAGGGCCTTTATTACAAGCGGGAAAATAGTCAGTCGTCCTCATCTTGCTGATGCCTGCCGAACACAGGTGGAAGTAGAACTCCCGAAGGAGGCCCTGCGCCTTCTGAGAGTGAGGCCACTTGGGAATCACCTTCTGATGATGCCGGGGCGGCATGAAGATGATCTCAGGATGCTGTGCCGACAGAAAAGAATCATCTTACAGGATGACCGCCTTAGACCTTGATGACGATGCAGGAGTTGTTGATCTTCAAGAATTAATCCTGAAGCCAAGTGCAGGTCTGGTATCAGTGTTCCTGTATTCAAACTCTCTGACATCCTCCAGAATGATCAAGGAGATCATTTCGGGGGTTCTTTCAGACCTTTCAATACTGGCCATGCGAAGCTCCTGGTTTCGTATCGTTTTTTCAGCGATCTTTCTCATTGATCTAGCATTGCCGAAAAACTGGTTCCTGTTCGTGTAAAGAGAGGCAATATACTTTTTGAGGTACTTTTCAGCATCAATGTCGGGTGTCAGACCTCTGTCACCCAGCATGTCTTTCAGTATAACCCACAGTTCAGCTTCCCTGAAATCATCAAACACGAACTTGTTGTCAAACCGTGAATCAAGTCCCGGGTTTGATTGCAGGAACCGTTCCATGTTCTTAGTGTATCCGGCTACAATAAGGCTGAAGTTGCCGCGCTTGTCTTCCATCTCCTTGATAAGGGAGGCCACAGCCTGTTTCCCGAAATCATTATGCTCGCCGTCGGTTATAGAATAGGCTTCATCAATAAAGAGTACCCCTCCCATTGCTTTTTCGATGAGGTCTTTGGTCTTAAGCGCTGTCTGGCCTAGGTATCCGGCAACGAGGGAGCTGCCGTCTGCCTCGGTGAAATGGCCTCTCTCAAGCAGCCCTAGGGCCTTGTAGATCCTGCCCATAATACGGGCCACGGTAGTTTTGCCGGTGCCAGGATTGCCGGTGAAGACGCTGTGCATCGAGAAAGCCTTCAGCAGGTCACGGTTAATATCCTTGTAATAATATGCCAGCCTCACCAGTTCATTAACCTCCTGCTTGATGTTTTCAAGGCCGGTGAGCTCATTCAGCTCAGCAAGAGCGGTCTTAAGCAGTTCATTGTCTATTTCTAACTCAGTCTTTTTTGCTGCTGAGATTTTGCTGATATCTTCAATATCGTTAGCTTCAATGACTGAAAGAAGCTTTCGGTCGAGCTGGCCATGCTCATAATTCTTTACGATCCTTATCCCGAGATTCAGCTTTGCCTCGTCAATAAGAGCATTTACCATGCGTCCGTTACCGAATGACCGGTCACGTTTGCGGTATGCCTCGGTAATCAGCTTCTGCAATCTCTCAGTAGCCTTTCCGCTGATCTCAACACCCTTCTTTTCAGCTGCATACCTGGCAATACTGAGGAGCTCGTCGGGGGTGTAATCGTCAAAGTGGAAATAATGCTTGAATCTCGATCTCAGTCCGGGATTGGAATTAAGAAGCTTTTCCATCTCATCCGGGTAACCGGCAACCATTATTGCAATATCGCCCTTGCCGTCACTCATCTCGGTCATTAGCTCTGCCACGGCTTCCGTCCCGAAATCGCCAGAAGCCCCTTCCTTGAACATCATATAGGCTTCATCGATAAACAGCACGCCTCCTCTTGCCTTGTCGATAGCCTCGCGTGTTTTCCTGGGAGACTGCCTTATATATTCAGAGACGAGATCGCTTGCCGAGACAGTATGTACGTGGCCTTTGGAGAGCAATCCCATCGAGTGGAAGATCTGCCCGAGAAGTTTCACTACAGTTGTTTTGCCTGTACCCGGGTTCCCGGTAAACACACTGTGAAGTACAATTTCATCTTTATCTTCGAATCCCATATCCTCCCGGTACTGGAGGAAGCATACGTAATCAACATATTCTCTTATCTGCTGCTTGATGCTTTCAAGGCCGATAAGCTCATTGAGCTCACTCATCAGCTCACCTATCGGGCGTTCAGGTATACAGCTTTCTTCCTCCCCGTCATCATCATTCTCATCCTCCTTCTCCGTCACTTCCCCCTTGGGTTTCTCTTCCCCCCGGGGTTTCTCTACTTCGGCTGGCTTCTCTTCCTCAGTGGGTTTTTCTTCGGAAGCTGGCTTTTCTTCCTGAGTGTTCTTCTTTTTCTTCTTCTCCTTCTTCTTTGGCGTGTCTGCAGCAGTATCATACAGGTTAAGGACATCCTCGTTCAGGAGTGCTTCATTATCATTCAGCCGTTCAACCATCCTTTCCTTTACGGAGAAAGGCAGCACTCCCACCACGGTATCCATGAACACCACCTCGAGCCGGTAGTTGTCGGCCAGCCAGGACCCCGGGTCATCCGTCCCGCACCCGGCGCTGAGGGTATATATATCATCACTGCCGCCATCTTCCGGTGATATAACGGGCATTACATCCGAGATACCTATGCACTGGCCCGTGTCATCATAGATATTGAAAAAGAGTTCGCACAGCCAGTTCTCCTTTATCTTATTGCGGAAACGCAGCTCACCCATGATAAACCGGGTACCTTCACGGCGGAATGACTTCAGGTATATCCTTTTATCCTCCGGCAGGTCACCGCGCGGTGATTCGTATGTTCTTAGTGATACGGCCTCAAAATACGGATTGTCTTTTTCAGTGACACGTCCGTGGTCCATGATGAAGAACTCTGCGGTTCCCACCTCTTCGCCGTTTATTTCCGCAATCCACATATATCGTCCCATCTGCCAGTAGGCGCCGTGTCTTTCCTCACCCCATCCATAATGATAGGTTATGATATTCTCAGTTTTGGAAATAGTCCTCTTCTCTTCCCTTTTGCATATCTCATCCGCCGGTTTTCCATTCACAACATTCACTGCCCTGATGCGTATATTGGCTGTCCAGTCATCCTCATCAAAGAGTTTGTTATAGAATGTGAGTTCAGTGCTGACGTAGCTGATCTCATTCTTGTCAAACGCTTTTCTTGGCTTGAACTTCCCTGCTATGACCCTGTCTCCTGCATAAACTCTCAGGTCTTTGAACATATAGTGCTTATCTGCACCTGATTTTCTGACGCGCATTTTTCTATGTTTTGTTTTTTTCTGTATTCAACTCCTTTTCAGACAGCTTCCTGGCATCGGAGAATAATTCCCCGATATCAGCTTTTGCTTTTCTTGCAGCCTTTTCCTGTTCCCTGAAAAGCTTCAGTGCTTCTTTGTAGCGCTTCAGTTCATACAGGGCCAGTGCCTGGTAGCCGAGGCTTCTTATGAGTCCGTCGGCATACTTTGCTTTGCGGCACAGGGCCTCTTCCTTTTCGTGCATCATGAGCGCCTCCTCATGCCGTCCCCACTCCCGGTAAATAAGCCCCTGGTTTGCATAGCTGATGCTGACCCCGATCATGTTACCCTGTTCTTCGAAGACCTCCCCTGACCTGACATGCAATTTCATGGCTTCCTCAAACCGTTCCATATTGCTCAGTGTAAGCCCCTGGTTACCCAGGTTCAGGCCGAGGTTTTCCGTCTTACCCGTTTCTGTCATCAGCTGTTCCTGTTGCTGAAGAAGCCTGAGTGCTTCTTCATGTTTCTCCATGCGGTTCATCAGGTCAGCATGGTCACCAAGGTGCCCGATCAGGTCATCTCTCTCACCTTCGTCAAGCCCGCCGGTCTCCTGGCATAGATCTTCATATTCCCGGTACAGTGCCGGGAGTTCTTCCTCAGGGCCAAAGGCCTTGACCCCCAGTATTTGTTTCGACAGCTGAGCTCTGAGCTCCTCCTTATTACAAGCAATCCTTAATATTCGTACGCTCTCTCTTATCAGATCCAGGGCTTCTTCCAGTCTGTCACGCCGAATCATCAGATCGCTATGCCACTTAAGGTGTTCAAGCAGGCCGTCCATCCTGCCCATTTCAGTGCACAGCCCTTCATATTCCTGATACAAGGCAGGGAGCTCTTCCTCAGGTCCCGTCTCCATAGTTATCAGCAATAATATATCCAATACATTTTTCAGATCTTCGACATTGCCCATCACTCTCAATAATCGTGCGCTCTCCCTCAATAGCATCAGGGCATCCTCCTTTTTGTCCATTTCAAAGAGGATCCCCCCCTGGTCCTTCAGGCAAACAGCCAGGCTATGCATATCACCAAGCTCCCGGTACGCTTTTTCAGTCTGTTTATGCATACCCAGTGCCTTATCCCTGCCTCCGAGGTTATTTAAAATGTTAGCCTGGACTCCCATCATTTTACTCATCTCGCCCTTATACCCCAGTTGCCTGAAGAGGGCCTCCGCCTGTTTGCAGTAATCGAGCGCCTTGTCAGGTTGCTCTCCCTTGTAGAAAATTTGTGCCTGTAGTGCAAGGCTCGCTGCCAACCCTTCCCTGTCACCGATCTGTCTTGATGAATTCTCAACCTGTTGAAGAAGAAGGCATGCCTCCTCCGTACGACCGAGATCTGAAAGCATCTGAGCTTTGTTCATTCGCACGAGATCTACCTCATCCCTGTAACCCAATTCCCTGACAAGCTGCTCTGCCTCATCAATCATTGCCAGTGCTTCATCAGGCCTTCCGAAGTCATGAATTATTTTTCCCATATTGGTCAGAACAACTGCCAGTGCATACTTGTCCCCGGAGAGCCTGTGTTTCTTCTCCAGTTCGCTGTATTGCACATATGCCTCCTTCAGTCGTCCCTGCATGCCCAGCAAAATTGCCCGGTTACTGAGACTGGTATTTATATCGTCTTCATTACCAGCTGACCTCGCATCCTCCTCGTTCATTTTGTACAGTGCCAGCGCCTCGTCAATCCTGCCCCAGTCGCGCAATATGGTAGCCTTTTTATTGCGTATTGTACGTATGAGGTCTGATTCATCCCGGATTATCCCTTCAAGAAAATCAAGGAGCCTGAAGGCTTCTTCAGTATTCCCGAAGTCCTGAAGCATTCGGGTGACGGCCCATATGCCGGACAGATTATTTTCCAGTTCCCTATCAGTCTCAGACAGGTATCCCATAGGATCATTAACCATCTCACTGAAGGCCACTGCCGGTGACAATCCGGTCTTCTGCTCAATAAATGTCCAGTATTCCTTGGCTTCATATTCGTTTCTGTCCCATGTTTCAGTCAGGAGAACCTTGTCCCGCATGACATCTGACAGCCTGTCCCAGTCCTGTATCTCCTTAAGCTGCCAGGGCAGCTCATCAGCTTTACGGAAATCCGTTTCATTCCTGATAAAATAATCCGCGATCTCACTGTGACGTTTCTTTTCGTTTTCTGCGCTATGAATGTACCTGTCATATACGGCCTGTCTTAGGTAATCATGGAAGAAATTAAGCAGGCCCTCCCTCATTATCAGTGACTCCTCTATTGCAAGAAAAAGCGGTGACCAGACAGCCTGAGGCAGGGGGTCCCCGCCCGCTCCCAGCATATCGAGCAGTTCGGCTTCCGACAGGCCCCTGCGTGAAGCCCATATAAGGGAAAGAGCATCGCGGACAAGTCCCGGACAGGTCTGCTCATAATCATTTTCAAGCCTTGCCAGGATCTTATTATACAGTTCTGTAGGATTGTTCGCACCAAGGTAACCGGTCATCAGCTCATCAAGCTGTTCATATATGCCGAAGACTCTCAGCTCGTCAAGGAGCACCTTGAGAAACAATGGATTGCCTGTTTGTGGTGACCTGATAAGAGTGCTGAGCTGTCTCTCGTCAAGTGTTTTTGTGAACCGTGAGAGATATTCAGTCACCAGATTGCGTCGTTCATCTTCCTTCAGGGGGCTGATTTTGAATTGCGGCCATCCTCTGCTGTTCATAACGTCAAGCACTCCTCCCGGCAATGCCGATATGAACACTCTTATTCCATCCGGAAAACATGAAGGCAGCCAATGAAGTTCACGGGCATTGTCAGTATCCTCCAGCTGGTTCAGACCGTCAAGGATGAGGATCATTCTGCCTCTCTGCGCGGCCATTGCCAGCCACTTCGGAAAGACTTTCTCCATCTCTCCCGTCTCGGCAGGCAGTTCATCCGGAAGACCGTACCGCCGTCTGATCTCCTTCATGATCCTCCTTATGATCATGACATGATTTGCACTCTGGGGAGAGCTGCCCAGGTAATGCTGAATGATAAATGTCTCCGGGTTCTGCCGACGGTATCTGCTGACCCAGTTGGCGATGAGTGCGCTCTTGCCGGAGCCTGATTCTCCGGTTATTACCAGTGGCAGATCATGGTTGCCGGTATGCTCTTCAAGCTTCCGGAAGTATTCCTCTCTCCCGATATATACCCTTCGCCTTGTATCGGCATACAGTTCATGATCGATGATCTCACGGTCGAGTGGTTCCGGCCTGGATCCTTCAGGAAACTCTTCATCAATAACGCTCCATAGATCTTCCAGAATATATTCTGCAGCCTCATGCGGATCGCGGTAGTTTTCCCTGACCCTGCATCCCGAATCGCGTATTGTCTGTTTGAGGCGGTCAAGCATTTTTATCTGGCCGGGATCTGTTTCCACAAAATCATGCTGCTGTATATTGTCTACAGTTTCCGTGTAGGAGGGGTCACGGAAATAAAAAAATGCACGGTCATTCTTCTCAGGATGGATCAATACACCATGTATAATCTCCAGCTCGGTAACGCTTTTCTTCCTGTGCGCCGCCAGCCACGGCTGCATTTCAATCAGTTCAGAACCAATCATCTCCGGGGGAGGGATCCAACCGTATCTCTCTCCCAGCAGGCAAATGAAGTAGGGTCGTGAGTTTTCAATCTCCCTGAGGCAGATAGGGAGTACTTCACCTCTTTCAGCCTGCTCTTCGGTGACTCCCCAGCGAAGGTCAACCTCGGTGAATTCCAGTTCACGCTGCCTGCACCTCTTTCTCAACTCTGGAAAGATCCTCTTTACCAGCAGGTCTCTTTCCTCCTGCATATCCCTGAATGTGGAGGAGATAAAAACACGTATATGACGTTTCCTGAATTGTCCGGACATTTAAAGAATATTAAATTTACGGGGACCGACAGCAAGAAAGGAGTTATTCAGATAGTCAGTCAGCATTGTCAGAATCCTCACTGTCAGTTATCTGGTTATATTTTGTCAGGAGATGCGGGATATTCAGCACTGCATTCCTGTCTGATTGTTTTACCTCTTCGTCAAGCTCATCGTATGGCTTAAGATCGGTGTGTTTTTTATTCCGGTCATCCCTCTTTTCTCCCCTGATCCATCCGTTTAGTGCCATGAAAGCCCACCACCTGTTATGCTCCATGCGGGAAAGCAATTCCAGTTTCTCCTGAGGTATTACTATTGATGACACGTGGACTTCACCTTCATATCCGAGTACCCTCAGCTTGACAAGTATATGGTCAGCCTGCTCGCGGTTCTGGTTTTTGAAATCAGTGGGCAGCAGTTCCCATGGCCTGTGTGACGTTTTGGCCGAATCAATGTCCTTATGCTTGCTGCGATAGTCATTATGGACCACCCTGGCAAGCTTATCAAGTGTTTCAGATATAAGGCCTTCACGTGTGAATGTCTCATCGGTAATACTGAATTTGTGAATTGCCAGGCTCTCAAAGTTCATGTCTTCCAGTCTTTTGCTCAGCAAGCTGTAAGGATTATTAATAGCGACCACAACGTTTATTTTTCCGGGTAATTCAATCCTGGAAAGTCTTGTGAGTATGCCTGCAACAGCAGCGTCATCTTCGCAGAGGAGATAAACCGCTGAAAACTTGTGTTCAGCATTCATTCTCCGGAAATTCTCACCGTCAAAAAGTTCCGGAGATGCATCAACCAGTTCAATATCAATAAAGTTCCTCAGCTGTCTGAAGCTGAGCTCCATCCTGTCCAGAACCTCTTTGCCATCCTGAAACAGTGTGACAAGAGTTTTCTTCAGGTTGGCAAAATGCCCCAGCCTTGCTACCCGCAATATGAAGCTCTGTGTCAGGCAGCCGGATCCTATCACGGCTATCCTGACCTGCGGGTCATCAGGTGTTGTAACCCTTGTAAAGGAATCAGGTGAGTATTTATTGAATATGATGCGGGAAGCCCTTTCGTATTCTGAGAATATTTTGATCTCACAATGTTTGTCTGCGTTCTGCTTCAGGTGATGGTCTTCGAGAAGACGCAGTCCGGTAACCTCATCAAGCTTGAGATCATCCGATACATGCGTATAAAGAGTCATCTCCGGTCCCTTTGCATGATCCGCCAGGTAACTGCTCACTGTCAGGGCATCCTCAATATTCTTTTCGTCATCATCACTGATAAAAACAAAATACCTGGCCCTGGCAGCTCCAAGGTTCCTGAGGAAGTTCCTGCCCGAAAGTTCGCCCTCAACAAGGACTGCTCCTTCCTTTTCAACCGGATCGAGTTTTCTTACATCAGCTATATCGCCAACAATCACCACTTTCTCACCGTGGGCGAGCAGGTTGCCTGCAAGATACCTTGACATGTAGTTGAGACCGACGATAATGATATGACCACGATGGTACTTGATAAAAGCTGATTTGATTTCGCGTCTGATAAGATAAAGAATTGCCTTAATGGCAGTGTAGATCACCAGTGCCGGTGCGAGCCAGCGTGCAGTCTCAAGTTGCCACGGGAGAGGAGAGCTGAAATCGTCAACAATATCCATCCCGAAAATCTTTATTGACTGGTATATGAGGTCAAGAACATTCCTGCCGGTTCCTGCCTCACTGTAAAGAACATAGTAGCCGCTGAATGCCAGCCCAAGAGCAATCAGTCCGAGAAACCCGACTATCCACCATTCAAGATCACGTGCCTTCATTCAGAAATATTTTTTTTATCAGTGGTTTTATCCCGGGATCTAGAAGTTATCCCATGTACCCCGGTTTGTTTTAATCACTCTCTGACCGTTTACAACTCTGATTGTCCCTTCAGGTTCCGACGACGGCGCACTACCGGAGGAAGATGATGATCCCCCTCCGCTACCCAGAAACAGCAGTACTGCAACCAGGGCTCCGATTATTATACCGACGGAATAATAGACTGCTATAACTGCCAGTGAGAACAATGAATAGAACAGGGCTACTTTAGGTCTGAACCTGCGAAATGCCTGGATGACTGCACCCAATGCCACAAGAATCACTGACATGGTTGCAGCCCACATAACCCAGTCCCAGTTACTCGGGTAGCTTCCCCATATCTGGAATCCCTCCTGCCTGAACCATTTGTATTCCTTCGGTGAAATGAGTTCCATCGCCCCTATTATTATTCCCGGTATGACAGCAAACTTGATAAACCATGGCTTCCTGAGCCTCCGCGTATTGGAGGAGTCCATCCTGCAGAACCAGCCGTCTATCACTTTGAATTTGATCCAGAAAAGGGCCAGCAGTCCAAGAATACCAAGGAAGATTGCCCACGAAGCCCATTTAGGCAGGTCAAGATTTGATTTATGTGCTTTTTTGCCCGGATCCTTACTCCTTAGCCCCTTGTCAATCTCATCCCTCAACTGTGTGTAGCTCAGGGACTGATCGGCCGAAACCATTTTTGACCTGACATAGCCTGTGTCTCCCTGTGGGGTGAGGATCTTATAGTATCGGGGGTATTTTTCATCAACTGAAATGAATGTGAACTTTTTATTGTTGTAATAGGAGTAGGGCGAATCCTGCAGACGGGTGCTAAAATCATCAGGATTCCCATATACATAAACCCGGCGGTAGAGCAGGGCAAGTGAATCCCCGGCCTGTTGTCCCTGAGTTCCAAGTGTTAAAGACAAGAAAAATGCAAAAAGGAAGTAGTCTTTTAGTCTCATGATCCGGATACATTCAATCTGATTAACAATAGGAGTTTGTATGGCCATCCAAAATAACTATTTTTGATTAGTTGCCAGCCATACATGATGTAAAACATAATACTCTTTGCTGACAATATTGCACCCTGGTTTCAAACCAGAATATACGTAAGGAATATATTAAGTTTAATAATAGATCTTTGTAGCATGATAGTCACCTGTGTATATGTAAATGTAAATCCGGAAAATGTTCAGGATTTTATCAGGGCAATCAGAGAGAATCACCTGGGCTCTATCCGGGAACCGGGAAACATGAGGTTTGATGTATTGCAGCAGGCAGATGATCCCTGCCGTTTCATGATCTATGAGGCTTTCGAATCTGAAGAGGCTGTAGCCAGGCATAAAGAGACGGCTCACTATCTCAAATGGAGGGATGCCGTAAAGGATTTCATGGACGGAGAACGGTACGGTGTAAAGTATAATATCATTGAACCGTCGGAGAGGTCGAAATGGTAAAACCCTTTCATTTTGCGCGGTTACCGATGATATATTTCGGTGGCGGGAAGATCAGTAAGCTTCCGGGAACAATTTCGAATTACGGGAAGTCGGTGCTGCTGGTGACAGGGGCAAGGTCCTTCATTGATTCCAGGCGTGCCGGCCGACTGTTTGACCTGTTTGGGAGCAGCGGCATCGCTTTTCAGCACGTTCCGGTGCATAATGAACCCTCTCCGGAGACAGTGGATGAAACGGTATTGAAGTTCAGGGGCAGCGAGCCGGATGTTGTTATCAGTATAGGCGGCGGAAGTGTCATCGATGCCGGAAAAGCCATCTCTGCCATGCTTGGCAAAACCGGGTCAGTCACTGAGTACCTAGAGGTGGTGGGTGACAGGCAACACCCCGGCACGAAGGTGCCGTTCATTGCTGTGCCAACAACATCCGGCACCGGCAGTGAGGCTACAAAGAATGCGGTTATCTCACAGGTGGGAAAGAGGGGGTTCAAAAGATCACTACGGCATGACAATCTCGTACCTGATGTCGCAATAGTTGACCCTGAGCTGACACTGGATTGCCCGCCGGAGATCACGGCTGCGGCCGGGATGGACTGCTTCACGCAGCTGACTGAAGCCTACCTCTCCACCAAATCGAATGAGTATACTGACGCTATGGCCCTGGAAGGAATCAAGGCAATCAAACGTTCCCTTATCAGGTCATATACTCACGGCGATGATACGGAAGCCAGGGCTGATATGTCATTTGCGGCTCTTACATCAGGTATCTGCCTGGCGAATGCCGGTCTCGGTGCGGTGCACGGACTGGCAGGAACTATCGGGGCGATGTATGATATTCCTCACGGAGTCGTCTGCGGGACTTTGATGGCCGTTGCCAACGAGGTGACAGTCAGAGAGCTGCGAAGGGTATCAGGAGGCCATCCAGGCTTAAAGAAATACGCGTTGCTTGGCAGAATATTCTCTGATTCGGGGAGGCGGGACGATGATTACTATATTGACAGCTTCATCGTTTACCTGCACGGGATTACCGAAAGGCTTGACCTGCCCCGGCTTGCCGGCTATGGTATTGGAGCCGAAGAAGTGGCGGTGATATCCTCACAGTCGGACGTGAAAAACAATCCGGCAGATCTTCATGCCGGCATATTGTCAGAGATACTTGCCCGGAGAGTGTGATCAACGAGAAAGAGTAGTCGTATGGGCCGTGCTCAGTTCAGATTCTATGAGGAGCTTAACGAATTTTTGCCTCTGAATAAGAGAAAGACAGAATTCGTTTATCAATTCAATGGTGCTCCTTCTGTCAAGGATGCAGTGGAGGCTATCGGAGTACCCCATGTTGAAGTCGACCTTATTCTCATAAATGGAACCTCAGTAAGTTTCTCCCAAAAACTCAGTGACGGAGACAGAGTTTCTGTCTATCCTGTATTCGAATCATTTGATATTTCTGATGTAACACACCTGAGGCCGGAACCTCTGCGCGAACCCAGGTTCATACTCGACGTCCACCTGGGAAGGCTGGCTAAATACCTGAGATTATGCGGATTTGACACCTTATACAGTGAGTTCTTCGAAGACCGTGAGATAATTGACACGGCTCTGAGGGAGAGTCGGATCATCCTTACCCGCGACAGGCAATTGATTAAGAACAGCAGGGTAACGCACGGGTACTGGATCAGGTCGCAGAACCACAATGAACAGCTGACAGAGGTATTCCGGCGGTTTGACCTGGGGAAAAGGTTGGCGTTATTTTCAAGATGCATCAATTGCAACACCCTTCTTGAGGAAGTCCGGAAGGAAGAGATCATCGACCGCCTTCAGGCGGACACCAGCAGATTCTTTTCGAAATTCACCAGATGTCCCGGCTGTGAAAGGATATTCTGGGAGGGATCTCATTACGACAATATGAAGCGAATAATCAACCAGGTTCTTGGAAAAGTCGCGGAGGGGAATGGAGAAACGATGAATAGGTAGTCGTACAAGGCAGCCTGGCGCACTGTTAATGGAATGACCATATCCGGATTTGCCTCCCGGAGAGAGAAGAATAATTGACTGACCGCTGACCTCTTACAGGATTGTTGTGCAGCGTGTCAGAATCTTAAACGTCTTTAAACTGAACTCTGACTCGTAAAAAAATGATCCGAAATTTTTTCCGCGTTACAATGCGCAACATTGCAAGGAATAAGGTTTTTACATTTCTCAATATAGCCGGCCTGGCTATAGGAATGTCAGCCTCCCTTCTCATACTGCTGTGGGTTCAGGATGAGCTCAGCTATGATAAGTTCAACAAAAAGGGTGAGAACATTTACCGGGTAGAGGAGGATCAGTTTTACTCGGGCGCGAGGTATCATGTCACGGTGACGCCGCATCCCAGCGGGCCTGTATGGAAGGAGAAGATACCGGAGATAGTTGAGCAGGCTCGCATAAACAGGCTGCCGCGTATTCTTTTTCGAAATGAGGATAAGGTTTTTTTTGAGTCGTCATTAGTCGCATCTGATTCGGGACTTTTCAATATGTTCACACTGCCGCTGCTCAGGGGTGACCCCCGAACCGCCCTGAGTGCTCCATACTCAATTGTGCTCTCCGAAAAACTGGCGAGCAAATATTTTGGCGATACAAATCCTCTTGGCAAAACTGTTACGCTGGAGAACAGATTCCAGTTCATGGTCACCGGCGTAATGAAAGAGATTCCTGAGAACTCGATATTTACATTCGAGGGGGTTATTCCTTACTCTTTCCTGAAGGAGATAGGTGCAATCAGCAATTCATGGGGCAGTAATTCAATTTACACATTTGTCGAGCTAGCGGATGGGTCAGATATAGAGAGTGTTAACAAGAAGCTTACAGACGTGGTGCTTGAGTATCATCCAACGACGACAACCAAATTCAGCGTCTTTCCCTTTCTTGACATTCATCTGCATTCCCAGTTTGGCTTTAAAGAGACCAGGGGTCCTGTGATAGTGATATATATATTTTCCCTGATAGCTGTGTTTGTCCTTCTTATAGCATGCATAAACTTCATCAACCTGTCAACGGCCAAGGCGTCATCCAGGTCGAAGGAGATTGGAATAAGAAAGGTTGTCGGGGCTGACAGGCAAACCATGATAGTCCAGTTCATGTCAGAGTCGCTCATCCTTGTTGCCCTGTCGATGATACTGGCACTGATACTGGTCGGTTTGTCTCTCCAGCTATTCAATAATGTTTCGGGGAAAGAGTTTGCACTGGCGGACCTGTTACATGGAAAATTCATAATAAGTTACATTATCATTGGTATTCTTGCAGGGTTTCTGTCAGGACTATACCCCGCCTTTTACCTTTCGGCAATTAACCCTGTCGCCACACTGAAGGGAGAGGGTCTTGCGGGCAAAGGTAACGGAACCCTCCGGAGGGTCCTTGTTGTGGTACAGTTTTCACTGTCGGTCATTATTGCCGTGTCTGCTGTCTTCATGTTTATGCAGCTCAGATTCCTTCAGAATAAAGACCTTGGATTTGATAAGGAGAATCTGATTGCGATACCTATGTCTGAGGAGATGAAGGGGAAGTATTATTCACTCAAGAGAGAATTATCAAAAGAGACCTTAATTCAGGGAGTGACTGCCGGGCTTCATAATCCTGTTATGATGGGCAGTAACTCGGGAGGCGCCGACTGGGATGGCAAAGACCCTGACAAGCATGTGCTTATCGGGACTAATGGGGTCGATTATGATTACCTGGAGACAATGAAGATGGAGCTTGTGTCAGGCCGTGATTTCTCAAGGGAGTATACTGCTGACCTGGCAAGGGATACAACAGGTAATTTCCTGGTAAATGAAGAGGTCGTCAGGCTCATGGATATAGGTGATCCTGTCGGGAAGAATTTCAGGTTTATGGGCCTCCAGGGCACGATCGTAGGTGTATTGAAGAACTTCCATTTCAAGGGGGCTGATCAGGAGATTGAACCCATGGCTTTTGCGCTTGCGGATACCAGCTTTTTAAGATTGATTCTGGTAAGATTGACGCCGGGTAAAACAGAGGAGTCACTTGCAGCTGTCGAGAAGACCTGGAATGAGATAGTCCCTGAATTCCCTCTCCAGTATACCTTTATTGATCAGGATTATGAGAATCTGTTCCGCACAGAGATGCGCCTGGCAGATCTGCTGAAGTACTTCACAGCGCTGGCCTTGATTATTGCCTCCCTGGGACTGTATGGGTTATCATCATATTCAACCGAAAGGAGGACGAACGAGATAGGGATAAGAAAAGTGATGGGGGCTGATTCTCTCATTGTGATACATACTATGGCAAGAGAGTTCCTGGTCCTGGTAATGATATCACTGCTTATTGCACTTCCGGCCGGATGGGTGATAGTGGATAAACTGTTGCAACAGTTCGCCTACAGAATTGATATGAACATAATTGTCTTTGCAGGGATAGCTGCGGGGACGATAATAATTGCAATGCTGACAGTAGGATATCAGGCTTATAAGGCATCATGTATCAATCCTGCTGAGGCGCTGAAAATAGAGTAATTCATTATTGGCCATTAATATTCACGGACACTTCATTGAGGTAGAATCACATAAAACCAAGCCGGTATGTTTAGCAATCTTATCAAGTACAGTTTACGATCTTTCAAACGGCAGAGATCATATATAATCATCAATATACTTGGCCTTTCCATCGGGATTGCCTGCAGTCTCCTCATAGCCATCTTTGTCATTAACGAAGCGAGTTATGATAAGTACAATGAAAAGAAAGACCGTATATACAGGCTGGTTCTTAACGGGAAGATAGGAGGGCAGGAGATAGTAGGAGCCTTCACCCCCTCTATCATGGGCCCCACCATGCGTGAGGAGTTTCCGGAGGTGGATGATTTTCTGAGGATGACCGGATCAGGTCCTACAATAGTTGAATATGAGGATCGTGTTTTTACCGAGGACGACCTGATTCAGGCAGACTCGTCATTCTTTAACTTTTTCACCATTCCGGTCATCGCCGGAGATCCGGAGAAGATGCTTAACGCTCCTCACAAGGTTGTTCTCACCGAAACAACGGCGAAGAAGATTTTCGGTGATGAGTCTCCGATCGATAAAGCGATAAAGATAGGGTCAGATACAGTCCGGTATATCGTCACAGGTATTATCGCGGATATTCCGGAGAACTCACATTTTGACGCTAACATAATAACCTCTTTTCTGACAAATCCCCGGTCAAAGGCTCCTGACTGGATGAGCAACAGCTTCAGTACCTACCTTCTTCTGAATCCCAACGCCAGCCAGGCAGATGTTGAGATGAAGATCACGGATCTGCTGATCAAGTATGTCGGGCCTGAGCTGCAGAGGTATATGGGTATTACAATTGAAGAGTTCGCGGCACAGGGAAACAGGTATGAATACTACCTCCAAAACCTGGCTGACATTCACCTGGACCCATCTGTTCAACAGGAGTTCAAGGCTGCCAGTGACCCCAAATACCTGACGATTTTCGGTAGCGTGGCAATACTCATAGTTCTTATCGCAGCCGTCAATTTCATGAACCTCTCAACAGCGCAGTCCTCCAGGAGGGCAAAGGAGGTAGGAATAAAGAAAGTGGGAGGATCGACCCGGGGCATGCTTGTTGCACAGTTCCTTTCGGAATCATTGATCCTTTCGTTCATATCACTGCTTCTGGCTCTTGTCATTATCAAGGTAAGCCTTCCTTACTTCAGCAACCTCCTTGGCATGAGGCTGGAGCTTGATCTGTTCACCAACTGGCATACCATTCCGCTAATGCTCCTTTTTACCGTTGTAGTTGGGCTTCTTGCAGGCAGTTACCCGGCAGTGTTCCTTTCATCGTTCAGCCCGTATGAAGTTCTCAAGGGCAGTATAACAGGCAGCATGAAGAACGGCCGGATGAGAAGGGTGCTGGTAATTTTCCAGTTTGCGGTCTCGATTTTACTCATTGTTGGGACGGCAGTGATGTACAGGCAGATAAGCTTTATGCTCAATAAAGATGTAGGGTTCAATAAGGACCATTTAATTGTTATTGAAAGGGCCCATGTGCTCGGTCCCAGGTGGAAAGCATTCAAGGATGCTGCCCGGGAGATCCCCGGGGTGGAGAATATTGCAAGCTCAACGGCAGTCCCCGGCAGGAATAACAATAACAACGGATACCTTATTGAGGGAAGGAATGATGAGTCATTTCTGCTGGTCACAAACTGGGTTGACTATGATTACCTTGACACATACGGCATGACGCTGGCCTCAGGAAGGTTCTTCAATGAATCCTTCACTACGGATAATGAGGCTTGCCTGGTAAACGAGAGCGCTGTCAGGGAGTTCGGACTTGATCAACCCGATCAGACGAGGATCATCAGGCCCGGTGACGAGGGTCGCCTTCTGCATATGCCGATAATCGGAGTTGTCAGTAACTTCAATCACGAGTCACTGCGCAATCCCATCCAGCCATACATCTTCTGCTTCAAGGGCGATGACCAGATGTGGGGCTACATGACTGTGAAACTGGCGGCACAGAATTATTCGAAGACCATAGGTGATATTGAAGAACTGTGGAAAGAATTCACTGCCAACAACCCGTTACAGTATTATTTTTTGGATGATGATTTTAATAATATGTATAAACAGGAGAAGCAGAACGCACAGATGGCTGTCATATTTTCAATCCTGGCTCTCTTTATTGCTGCCCTGGGTCTTTTCGGACTCACTTCATACACGGTTGAACAGCGCACAAAGGAGATCGGCGTGAGAAAAGCCATGGGATCTTCCGTGGCCGGCATATATGTCGTGATATCAAGAGAGGTGGTTATCCTGGTTTCCGTATCTGCCCTGATTGCCTGGCCGCTGATCTGGTATTTTGCCGGGAAATGGCTTGAAAGCTTCCATTACAGGATAGAGCTCGGATTGCCTGTGTTTCTTGCAGGATTAGTCATTGCGCTGGCCATAGCCCTTATGACAATAAGCTACCGTATTCTCAGGGCCGCCAATGTCAACCCTGCGAGCTCACTCAAATATGAATAGAAAACTTTGGAGATCAGTACATTTTATTGATAAGCTGACCAAACTCATCACGTTTCCTGAGAGGGAAACTGAAAGTATTACCATCGCGGGTAACTATGTTTAATCCTTTGGCAGCAAACAACCCCTTGCTGAAATAGATGACTTCCAATATGTTATCAAACAGGATCTCAAGATTGAACTTTTCCGTTTCGGTCATCAGGGTCTTGAAATACAATCCCTGGTTCGTGACTATCAGTTTTCCTGTCACCGTTGCTTTGTCTATCACCTGGCTTGTATCACCGGCCTTAAGCACGACCTCGTTGGGTTTAAGTTTGACTGTCATGATCCTGAGTTTTGGTTTTATAACACTGTTCCCAAAAAATTTGGTACTCTCACATTAAAGACGCCCGACGGAATTATTTGTTGCATCAGATACAGAAGTATATGTTTACCAGGCTCGTCCTGTTGCCACAATTATCACTTATCCTTTATCTTTATCTCCATGAGAATGTTGTGAGACTATGGGATTCTCATATTTAAAAATCGGATTCAGGAACATACTGAAGAACGAGATAATAAGCAGATTCAGTGTAGGCACTGAAGTGCCTGGCCGTCAGATACTATGGGATGCAGGCGGCATCTTCAGGGTTGGATCAGACCAGAGTAAGAATTATCAGATTATAGGTATTGATTATGATTACATCCCCCTCCTGGAAGCAGATATCATTGCGGGAAGGAACTTTGACCGGACGTTTTCTGATTCATCTTCACTTTTACTGAATGAGACAGCTGTCAGATGGATGGATTTTGAAACCTCTGAAGACGCAGTAGGCCAGAAGGTTAACTACTGGGGTGACATATACACAATTGCCGGAGTGGTTAAGGATTACCGCCAGCAATCTCCCAAAGAGGCATTTGAACCTCATATCTACCGTTTCATGCCGCACGGTCGGGATGTGCGGGGGTTTTTCATGATGAAATTCCAGCCCGGAAATGAAGAACGGGTACTTGAACTTGCTGAAAAGAAATACACTGAGTTCTTCCCTGATAACCCGTTTGACTATTTTTTCCTTGAGGATTATTATGATCAGCAGTACCGTGATGAAAAGCTACTCGGAACACTCTTTGGCATATTTGCCCTGCTGGCTATAATTGTCACCGGAGCTCTTTTAACTATTTTGGAATATCAGATACCTACTCATATTTCAAAGCATTTACCGGATTTGTTCTTGATACTCTTACTATATGGAAAATAATTGTAAAGAGAGATACCGAAAGAAGTATAATGGCGGCCAGGACTATCAGCCACCATGAAACAGTGGTATGATAGGCAAAATTCATCAGCCACTTGTTCATTATTATGACAGCTACGGGTGATCCAATGATGATCGCCACGACCACCCATTTCAGGAAATTAGCCGATAACAATTTGACTACCAAAGTGCTTGTTGCTCCGAAGACTTTACGTATGCCAATCTCCCTGGTTTTTTCCTGTGCCAGAAATGATGTGAGACCCAAAAGTCCCAGACAGGCGATCAGGATAGCCACTAAAGCAAAATAGACTAGAATTTTACTTAGAGTAGATTCTCCTGAATATTGTCTTCCGTAGAATTCATCGAGATATTGGTATTTGAAAGGGAATCCGGGAGCAAACTTATTCCAGACAGTCTCTATCTGCTTCAAAGTCTCCGCCAGGTTGTCCGGGTTAATTTTCAGGCATGCGGTGTTGAACCAGTCGCCGTAGCAAAAGAGTGCCGGGCCCACAGAATCTTTAGGTGAGATATAATGGTAATCATCAATTACGCCGATAACCTCAATATCATTTTTCGGGATTGTTGTAAGGTAGTAATCATGTTTCAGAAAGCTGCCTACCGGATTTTCCATTCCAAATAATTCAACAGCCTCACGATTAAGTATGCATACTCCATATCTGTCATTCGGTCTTTCCCATGAAAAGTCTCTTCCCTCAGTGATTCCCACTTCCAGCATTTGAAGGAATGAAGGGTCAATAGTGAATACCGGGAAACCTTCTCTAACCCCCTGGTAACTGAAGCCCTCATAGTTATTGACGGTTCCGGGGGGCGCACTCGTACAGGCCATCTCTTCAATACCGGGAATTGACATAATTTCGTTTCTGAACGCTTCTTTTTTATCGTGAATGTCACCGTCCATACTAAGAAGAATAATATTTTCCGGATTGAATCCTGTTTTGTATTCTTTCATAAACTGGAGTTGTCGGATGACGACAAACACAGACAGAATTAAAATAATTGAAATGGTGAACTGGAAGATTACAAGACCGGTCCTGAATAGAGATCTCGTGATGCCACGGCCCCCGAACTTGCGTAAATACTGAATAGGACTGAATGAAGAAAGTCTTATGGCAGGGTATATGCCAGCTATAAAACCTATCAGTGCCACAATCAGGAAGTAGGCAATAATATATGAGGCAGTAAGATAGTCGTCAAGAGCTATATGCCCACTGGTCAGATGGTTAAATTCAGGCAGTATTATCCTGATTATCAGAATTGCAAAGAGAGAGGAGATAAAACAGAGGATTATTGATTCAAAAAGAAACTGCGTGAATAATTGCTTCTGTGAAGCCCCGAATACTTTTTTCACACCTACCTCCCGCACCACGGTTGAGGATTTGGCAATTGTAAGATTAATGAAATTAATGCATGCTATTACCAGCGTCAGGATCGATATCATCAGGAAAATATAGACAAACCTGAGGTTGCCGTGCAGGTGAAAAGGGAAATAATTTTCATGAAAATATATCTCTTTCAGAGGAACCAGTTCATTCTCATGGCCTCCGGCTTTTCTTCCGTGTTTTATATAAAGTTCATCGGTAAACTCTGTCATTCTCTCAGTAAGTTGTCCGATGTCAACACCGTCACTAATCAGGAAGTAGGTGGGAAACTGAGTAGTACCGAACGAATAGAGATAGTCTGACTGCGGCATCACCCTGCCCAGTGTGACAAAGGAGGCTATGGCATCCACAGGCATGTGTGTCCGGCTGACATCCTTTATTACCCCTGTAACGGTAACTTCGAAATTGTTGTCAATCTTAAGTGCCTTACCGACAGGATTTATGTCGCCAAACAGGGTGTGAGCGGTGGTTTCTGTCAGGACTATACTGAAAGGGGTCACAAGTGCTTCTTTGGGATCGCCGTACAGAAACTCATATGTAAAAATATCAAACAGGGTGGAGTCGGCCAGGAGGGTGTTTTCTGCCAGGATTGACTCCATATCATATGTTAGCAGTGTTGATCCCATGCCTGAGAATCTGACGAACTTCTCAATCTCAGGAAACTCATTTTTAAAAGCCGGGCCAATTGCTGAAACCATATACACAGAGCCCCCTATCTCTATCCTGTATATGTTGTCAATATTCTTATTGTATCTGTCATAAGAAAATTCGTTCTGTACCCAAAGAATGATGAGTATGAAAACCGCTATCCCAACTGACAATCCAAAGATATTGATAAGCGTAAAGCCTATGTTTCTTATGGCTTTGCGCCACATCAGGGTTAGGTGTTCTTTAATCATGGTGCAGAGTATTCAGGGTCCGGGTAATCTGATAATCAAAACCTCATTCGCAATTCTTTTCCCATGTAAAAGACGATCTGTTTATTTGCCTGATGCGTATGATCACAAGTAAAATATTCCTATGACTGTAGTTTAACCTGTTCATTCCTCTTTTAATTATAAATGTCTATTATTTTGACACATTCCGGTTTTTTTTCCGTCTTTTGTATAAATGCTTTGTTATGATTAAGGGAACCATTCTGATTGTTGATGAAGACCGCGAATTCGTTAAGTTACTTGAGGAGGCTCTTCAGCGGGAATACGAACAGGTTATAGCAATCGCCTCTCCACAAAGGATCAATGAAGTACTTCGGAAAACAGATGTGGATGTTGTGCTCCTGGAGTCCAATTACAAATCTGCTGTCAGGAACGGCAACGAAGGCCTGTACTGGTTGAAGGAGATCCTGGACTATGACAGCAATATGAGCGTGGTTATTGTAACTGCCTCAGGGGATATAGAGCAGGCTGTCAGGGCGATAAAAGAGGGGGCGATGGATTTCATTATTAAACCTCCGGACAGGAACAGGCTCCTGACCACTATCAATAATGCCCTGCAGCTCAGGTTGTCAAGACTTGAGGCTTCCTCGCTTAAGGAGGACAACAGGCAGTTGAAGAAGGTGATAAATAACGGCGGGGAAAAGATCATTCAGGGAGCTTCCCCGACGATGATCAACGTGATGAACATCGTCAAAAAGGTAGCCGGAACAGATGCCAACGTGCTGATAACCGGAGAGAACGGAACGGGTAAGGAGCTTATCGCAAAGGAGATTCATAATCGTTCTGCACGATCAGGCGAACTGATGGTCAGCGTTGATATGGGGTCCATAACGGAGACTCTCTTTGAAAGCGAACTTTTCGGCCATGTAAAAGGGGCATTTACTGATGCCAGGGAAGATCGCAAGGGCAAGTTTGAACTGGCGCAGAGGGGAACTCTCTTCCTTGACGAAATAGGCAACCTTTCTCTCTCTTGCCAGGCCAAGCTGCTGAGCGTTCTGCAGAACCGGTATATTGTCAGGGTGGGCTCAAACAGGCAGATTCCTGTTGACATAAGGCTGGTTTGCGCCACCAACTGTGACCTTATGAAGATGGTAAATGAGGGAAGATTCAGGGAGGATCTTCTCTATCGGATAAACACGATAATAATTGAAGTACCTCCTTTACGTGACAGGGTGGATGATATCCCCATCCTTGCGAATTATTTTCTCAGGGTTCATTCTGAACGATACAATAAGGGTCCGATGAAGATGAGCACCCATGCTCTCGAGAAGCTCGCCAATCACGACTGGCCGGGGAATGTGAGGGAGCTGCAGCATTCAATCGAAAAGGCTGTGATCATGAGTGAGAATCCTCTTCTTAAACCGTCAGATTTTGTCTTCACCACCTCACGCGTTCGTTCCGTTAATCAGGAAATGACACTTGAAGAGATGGAGAGGAAGGTGATAACCGATTGTCTGAGAAAATATGACAACAATATCAGTGTTGTTGCCGCAAAGCTTGGTATTACAAGGCAGACGCTGTACAACAAGATAAAGCACCATGGTGAGAGAAAGAAGGAAAGCACAGGCTCAGACGTCAACCTGACCGGCAGTATTATTGGAGGGGAGTTATAATAAACAGTGGTGCCGTTTCAGGCACCACTGCAATACTACTGACAGAGCATGAATATTTCTACAGCTGTGCCTGTGTTACTATCTGTCCGTCAAACAGGTTAACTATCCTGTGTGCATACCCGGCATCATGATCAGAGTGGGTAACCATGACTATTGTTGTGCCCTCTTTGTTTAGCTCGCTGAGCAGGTTAATGACCTCGAGGCCGTTTTTGGAGTCAAGGTTACCGGTAGGTTCGTCAGCAAGGATAAGCTTCGGGTTGGCCACAACAGCCCTGGCTATGGCAACTCTCTGTTGCTGTCCGCCTGACAGCTGTTGCGGGAAGTGTTTGGCACGGTGCGCTATCTTCATCCTTTCAAGTGCATCTTCCACTTTTTTCTTTCTCTCCCCGGTTTTCATCTTCAGGTATATCAGGGGTAACTCAACATTCTCATACACATTGAGCTCGTCTATGAGGTTAAAGCTCTGGAAAACAAAGCCGATATTCCCCTTGCGAAAGATTGTCCTGTCCCGTTCCCTGAGGTTGGCAACTTCCGTACCGTTAAAGATATAGCTTCCGGATGTGGGGTTGTCCAGCAGTCCCAGGATGTTAAGAAGGGTTGATTTGCCGCATCCTGAAGGTCCCATAACGGCAACATATTCGCCCTCTTTTACTTCCAGACTTACTTTGTTGAGAGCCGTAGTCTCTACCTCTTCTGTCCTGAAGATCTTGGTTAAAGCATTTGTTTTGATCATGATTTTGCCATTTAGTGTTATTTACTGTTCTTGAATATTAATTTTTCATTCTTGCCGAATGTATCGTATCCTGAGATTATCACTTTCTCCCCGGGCTGCAATCCTTCCAGTACCTCATAGTACTTCGGATTTTTCCTGCCGGTTGATATATCTCGTCTGGTGGCAAATGATTCTGACGGGTCAACAACATAGATCCACTGTCCTCCGGTTTCCTGGAAGAAGCCGCCTATCGGTACAAGTATTGCTGTTTTGGGCTGTCCAAGCTGGAGGCTTGTATAATAGGTCTGGCCTGTACGTATGTTATCCGGCACTATGTCAGAGAATACCATGTCAATTTTGAAGGTGCCGTTTCTCACTTCGGGATACACCCTGCGTACGGTCAGGTTGAAGGCATTTCCCTGCCGGTCAAGCGTTGCGGTGAGTCCGGTGCGGACCCTGTCTATGTAATGTTCGTCAATCTGGGCTGTCACCTTGAAGGAGGTCAGTACGTTTATCTGGCCCATGTTGGCACCTCTGGAAATCGACTGTCCTATCTCCGGGACGAGGAGCCCCAGCTGCCCGTCGACGGTGGCACGCACGTTCAGGTTTTCCATCCTCTGCCTTACGAGGGAAAGGTTTCTGCGCATATTATCCAGGTTGTTTTTCAGGTTATCAACCTGTACTGAGCGGAACACGGAGTCCTGCTTCTGTCTCTCTACAAACAGTTCCCTTGACTGTATGGCCATATCGAGGTCCTCCTTCGAGCGGATGAACTCTTCCACGGAGATGAGGCTGTCCTTCATCAGAGCCATGTTCTGTTCATAATTACGCTCTTTCCTTTCGATGTCATATTTCAGGTTAAGGAGCTCGCGTTTGATCTGCAACCTGTCCTGCTCCATAGCAATCTGGGTGTTTCTGAGGAAGTTTTCCTTTTCTGCCAGCTGTGCCTCACTGTCGAGTATGTTTAGATAGAGATCCGGGTTGGAGAGTTTCAGGATGATGTCACCCTCTTTGACCATTGAGCCTTCCTCGATCAGTATCTCCTCAACGCGCCCTCCTTCCTGGGCATCGAGAAAGATGGTGCTGATCGGTTCCACAGTGCCGGGTACGGTTATGTAATCATTGAACTGGTCTTCGATTACTGTCTCAATAATCAGCTTATCCCGTTCGACCCTGTAGGTGGAGGTACGTTTGGCAAAGAAAGCCATATACATCAGCAGGATAAATGCCAGGGCGCCTGCCATCCAGGCAATATGCTTACCCCGTATGCCCTTCTTCTTCTCTATAGGTTTATCCATTCTTTCAAGAGGCGTATCCATTGTTTTTCGTTTTGAGTTTAGTTTATTACCAGGTTTTCATACTCTCCTGTCAAAAAGAACCGGATCGTAAGTTCACGTATCAATAGTTGCAGTTTGGTTCTGAGTGCCTCGGTCTCTGCGGAGAAGAGGGTTGTCCTGGCCGCAGAGTAATCGGTAACATCAACGAGTCCCGATTCAAATTTCCTTTCCACGGCATTATATGATTTCCTGTTGAATTCCAGGTTGTCGTCTGCAGCCAGGTATTCCTGTTTCCCGCGGTTATAGCTGAGGCAGGCATTTTCTATCTCGGTATAGAGGTTGTTCTTCTCGAGTTCGAGACGGAGCTCAGTGTCACTCTTCCTTATTTTTGCGAGTTTTATGTTCCTGCTGGCAGAATATTTATTGAATATCGGTATGTTAAGCGAGAGGTAGACTGCCTGGCTGTTATTGTTCTTAAGCTGGCTGGCAAATGAGGCCTGTTCAGCAGCATCTTCACCCAGGACCTTATAAAAACCGGTATAGATGGCACCTCCGACCGACAGGCCGGGCGCCAGAAGGCCTTTGGCTGCTGCGACCTGCTTTTCAGAGGCCTGCAACTCGTATTCAATGGCCCTCAGCCTGGGAAGGACCTGTGAGGCCTGGTCATAGACGCTGTCAGCTTCATAAGTCTTGTCAGTGACAAGTATATTGTCAATGTCAGGTAGCAGGATGTCAAAGGAATCTACGGATGATAACCGAAGCATCTGTTTCAGCTGTGTAACTGCCTGGCTGGCATTGTTTTGAGCAATGGTATATGTGAGCCTGTCGCCTGAAACCTGGCTCTCCATCTCATATTTGCGTGCAACCGATTCCTTGCCGGTCTCAACCATCCTGGTTATCCTGAAAAGCTGTCTCTCCGAAAGTTCAAGCTGCATCTTTGCTGCAGCCTCCAGTCCCCTGGCATAAACCACCTGGTAGTATTGCCCCATGATCTCGACGATGAGAGAATTCCGGGCAACCTTCTCCGATTCCAGTCCCGCCTTAAGCATGAAGTTGTTTGCAGAGATGGTGTTGAGAGTGGCAAAACCATTGAAGAGTTCAATACTCGAGTTGAGAGAGTATGAGTTACTTATGTTCTGCTTGAAGGTGATCAGGTTTGTAACCGGGTCGATGGACCTCCCAAAACCGACGCGCGCATCAGAACCAAGGTTAAGATTCGGCAGCAGATCCATCCTGGACTTTGTCAGGTTCACACCGGCAGTTTCTGTAAGTAATTCCTGCCTCTGTAACCCGATATTGTTCTCCAGGGCATAGATTATACAATCTCCGAGCGTCCATTTTTCTTCCTGGGCACTAAGATCCCACGGAAAAACAGCAGCCAGAATCAATATTATACATTTCAGATACTTCATTTCTGTCCTTACTTTTCATTCATAAGGCCAAAGAGCGTGCCACTCTTTCAAGACGCAGATATTCAATAAGATGAGATAGCAAGTTATAGCGAAGGTGTAAAATAAATAGACGTAAGATGTAAAAAAATCATACAATCACATACTCGCGTGATTGTTAATCATTTGTTAATCAAATATAAATCCCGTTCCTAAATCCGGTTGTTGTCTCATTAGGATTATTTTTAGGATCAAAATCAAAGCATATGTTCAAGAACCTTGTAAAGACAGCTGTCAGGCACATATTCAAGCACCCCGGATATAGTTTCCTGAATGTTCTCGGGCTTACCCTGGGAATTACCAGTGCACTGTTTCTGTTGATTTATGTCTACGATGAGGTGAGTTATGACCGTTATCACGAAAAGGCTGACAGAATCTATCGTGTCTCCTCGAAGATTACGGAGCCTGACGATCAGTTCACATGGATTGTTGCACAGATACCTTTCGGGCCGAAGGTTATGGAGGATTACCCTGAGGTTGAGGCATATGTCCGGTTCATCAACATGCCCCGGGCTCTGTATAAGCACGAAGACAAGGAGTTCATTGAGGAGAACTTCTTCTATGCTGATTCTGCCCTGTTTGACATATTTACATATAAGGTGATAAGGGGAGATGCCAGGAGCGCACTTCTCGAACCGGGTAAAATTGTACTTACTGAAACGGTTGCGGCGAGATATTTCGGGGCCGATGATCCTGTAGGCAAGACGCTTACTGCAGGAGATGACCTGTATGAAGTGACCGGCGTGATTGAGGATGTGCCTTTCAGTTCTCACTTCAGGTTTGAGGCACTTGCCTCGCGTAACAATCTGCCTGAGCAGATTGGCTCATGGGGTAATTTCGGGGTGTTCACTTACCTGCTCTTTCCGGAAGGAATGGATGTAGATGCTTTTGAGGAAAAGATGCAGGGGATGTATACTGCATATATGGAGCCAATTTTTGGACCCATAAATATTAAGATTGAATATATTCTTGAGCCAATAAAGGAGATACATCTCTATTCTACCAATGCTGGTGAACCCGAACCCACAGGGAGTATCACCTATGTCTACATTTTTGCCATTGTGGCCTTCTTCCTGGTACTTATCGCTTCGATGAACTATATGAACCTTGCAACTGCCCGATCATCCGGACGAGCCCGCGAGGTGGGCCTGAGAAAAGTAGTCGGATCACGTCGCGGACCACTGGTATGGCAATTCCTGTCGGAATCTGTAATATTTACCATTATAGCGCTGATAATAAGCCTTATACTTATTATGGTCCTGCTGCCCAGATTCAACCTTCTTGCCGGAAAATCGTTTGACCTGAATGACTTATACAGCCCGGTTGTACTGGTTAGCCTTGCAGCAGTTGTCCTGCTGGTCGGGGTCGTTGGTGGAAGCTATCCGGCATTTTTCCTCTCCAGATTCAGTCCTGTTACGGTGCTAAAGGGCGAGATAACCCAGGGTACTGCCGGAAGCCTGTTCCGTAAGATATTGGTTGTTATTCAGTTTGCCGTCTCGGTAATAATGATCATATGCACCCTGGTCGTCTTCAGGCAACTCAATTATTTGAAGACTATGGACCAGGGATTTGATCAGGAAAATGTGGTTGGCCTTGAGCTGAACAGGTCAATGATAAGAAAGTATCCGGTTCTTAAGCAAGCACTGCTTGAAAATCCCAATATCAAATTTGTAGGTTCCACAAACACCCCGGTGGGAGAGGGCTCCGGAAAGCTGCTCTTTGATGTTGAGACAGATCAGGGGATGTCTCAGCGAGGTATAAATTTTGCCATTGTGGATCATGACTTTATTGAAGCGCTTGGGATCAATATAGTACAGGGGCGTGAATTCGGGGAGGATATGCCCTCGGATACCCTGTCAGGGGTGGTCGTGAATGAGACCTTCGTAAAGCGAATGGGGTGGAGTGATCCGATAGGTAAAAGGATTGAAGCAGGTGATGAGAATACATTGAGAGCCAGGGTGGTGGGGGTGATGCATGATTATCATCAGACCGGGATGTACAATGAGATTGAATCCCTTCTTCTGGCATACAGGACTACTAACAATATTGTCTATATCAAGATCAGTGATGATAATGTTGAACAGGCTCTCAGCCATATTGAGTCGAGCTGGAAGGAGGTCTTCCCGGATCAGCCTTACAGCTATTCTTTCCTTTCAGAGCGGTTTAACGGGCAGTTCGATGCGGACGAAAAACGCGGACTGATTTTTACCCTGTTCACACTCCTCGCCATCCTCATTGCCTGTCTCGGGCTATTTGGCCTGGCATCCTATACGGTTGAACAACGCACCAGGGAGATAGGCATAAGAAAGGTCTTCGGTGCCAGTGAAGGTACAATAATGAGACTGGTTACCAGGGAGTTCGTCATTCTTTCACTTATCTCCATAGTTCTGGCAATTCCTGTTGCATATTACTTCATGAGTAACTGGCTTGAGAATTATGTGTATCGAACCACTATTGGCGTTCCGCTATTCATCATCGCAGGGCTGCTGACTTTGGTGATTACCTTTGCAACAATCAGTTACAAGGCATACCAGGCTGCTGTAACAAATCCCGCCGAATCAGTTAAAACCGAGTAGTATTCAGCTTTCATCCCATAGAAACTGATCACAGGGATCAGATTTCATTATCATGCTCTCAGAAAACGCCGGGGCAGTCGGGTCAGGAATTGTTCATGTCTGCTCAGCAGGATTCTGAACGGCCGTGTCAGGTTTCGCTTCTGCGTATCAGCGGGAATAATCTTATCCCGGTAAGCCATACCTCATAAAATCATTCTAAATTTGCAGACCTCACATATCTATGTCAGATTAATGGTACACTTTTTCAACCAGGGGATAGCTGATGTCCTGGATCAGCTAAAAACCAGTGATACGGCGGGCTTGTCATCCGAAGAGGCAAGGCGCAGGCTTGAAGAGTATGGCTACAATATTCTTGAGGAGAAGGGCAGTAAGAGTATAGTTGCGATGTTCTTTGCCCAGTTTAGAAGCTTCATGATCATTATTCTGCTGGTTGCTGCCGCTATCTCAGGAGTGGTCGGAGTCATGGAGGGCGAAGGGGTGCTTGACACTTTTGTTATCCTCGGCATTCTTGTCGTCAATGCTCTGATTGGAGCCATACAGGAGAAGAGGGCTGAGACGTCGCTCGAAGCGCTGAAGAGCATGGCTGCCCCGGCATCAAAGGTACTGCGTGACGGTTCAGTCACAGAGCTTGCTACACGGGATGTGGTTCCCGGTGACGTGGTAATCCTGGAGACAGGATCAGTGATACCGGCAGACCTCCGCCTGACCGAGGCAGTCAGCCTGAAAATTCAGGAATCTTCCCTGACAGGCGAGTCCGTTCCTGTTACCAAGCAGACGGAGCCCATTTCCGGAGAGGATATCTCTCTCGGAGACCGGACGAACATGGCATATTCAAGCAGCATGGTCACCTATGGCCGTGGCCGGGGAATAGTAGTCAACACCGGGATGAAGACAGAGGTTGGCAAGATTGCGCATATGCTGCAGCATGCTGAGGATATGGAGACTCCCATGAGCAGGCGCCTTAACCAGCTGGGAAAGATACTCGGTCTTGTCGCTCTTGGCATCTGCGGTCTTATCTTTCTTGTGGGGGTACTATATGGAAACTCGGTGCTGAGCATGTTCATGACAGCGGTCACGCTCGCTGTAGCTGCTATTCCCGAGGGGCTTCCGGCTGTTTCAACCATCGTGCTGGCAATAGGGGTGCAACGCATGGTGAAACGGAATGCCATTATCCGGAACCTGCCATCAGTGGAGACCCTGGGCAGTGCCACCGTCATATGTTCTGACAAGACAGGCACGCTGACGCAGAACAGGATGACTGTAGTGGAGGCATTCGTCAATCATAAGCATGACCGGATAAACAGGAGTGCTCCCGGCACCAGGCTCAATGAGGAGGAGGAGAGGCTTCTTGCCATCTCGGTCCTGTGCGCCGATGCCTCTATGAAAAAGAATGAGGATGGCATAATCACCTTTACGGGAGACCCTACCGAGACTGCGCTTCTGGACTTCGGGCTGCTGTACGGGGTGTATAAGGATGAGATTGAAAAGAACTACCCGAGGGTTGCTGAGATACCGTTTGACTCGGAGAGGAAACGTATGACAACCGTCAACAGGATGTCGGAGAACAGCACACGTGTCAACGTCAAGGGAGGGCTTGACGAGGTGCTCGGCGCCTGTGACAGGATAGTCATCAACGGAGAAATCAGGTTTCTTGTAGAGGCAGACAGGGATGAGATCCGCAATGCGAACGAGGTTATGGCCGGCTCAGCGTTGCGGGTGCTGGCCATGGCATACAAGGATTTGCCTCAGGCCCCCCAGCGGGTCACTATAGGGGAGCTGGAAAATGGCCTGATATTTATCGGACTGCTGGGTATGATCGATCCCGCCCGGCCGGAGGTGCTGGATGCAGTGGCCAGATGCAATACGGCCGGCATCAGGCCTGTAATGATTACCGGAGACCACAAGACGACAGCGCTGGCTATTGCGCGTGAGATCGGCATTTACAAGGAGGGCGATATGGCTATCACCGGCTCTGAACTTGAGAGACTTACTGATGCGGAGCTTAATGAAACCGTAGCCAGGTTTTCGGTATATGCCAGGGTGGCACCCGAGCATAAGGTACGCATCGTAAGGGCTTGGCAAAGTCACTCCGAAGTGGTGGCCATGACCGGCGACGGTGTCAATGACGCCCCTGCCCTCAAGCAGGCTGACATAGGCGCAGCCATGGGTATTGTTGGCACCGATGTAGCCAAGGGTGCTGCCGACATGATACTTACGGATGACAACTTTGCGACCATCGTCTTGGCGGTGGAGGAGGGGCGCAGGATCTACGACAACATCCTGAAGGTCATACAGTACCTTCTGTCAACGAATGTGGGTGAGATCTTTCTTATACTTGTAACCTCGATATTCAACATGGGGATGCCGCTGCTGCCAATACACATTCTGTGGATCAACCTGGTAACTGACAGTCTTCCTGCCCTGGCGCTCAGCGTTGATCCCCCGGAGCAGGGAATTATGAATCGCAGTCCCCGTAACCCCAAAGGAGGCTTCATGACCAGGGGAATGACATGGCGTGTCATGTATCAGGGATTGATGATAGGATGCATACCGCTGGTCTCATATATCATGGGGCTGCATGACGGCGGCGAGGTGCTGGGACGCACCATGGCCTTTGCCACTCTCATGTTTGCCCAGCTGGTGCATGTCCGTAACCTGCATTCCAATGCCCTTTCATCATTCAGAACCAATCCTTTGAAGAACAAACCGCTTATCGGTGCTATCTTCGTTTCAGCACTCATCGGCCTGATAGTTCTCCTAGTGCCACCGATACGTGATGCATTCAGCCTGGCTGTAATGGATCGCGAGCACTGGATCATAGTGATCATGATGTCTCTTGCTCCGATAGCCGTGGTTGAACTGTTCAAGCTGTTCAGGATAAATGGTGTAAAGATGGACCAGAATTAAAACAATCCACCGGGTTGAAATGCGATGACCAGGAAGAGTGAGCAGGGAATACCATCACGGGGAACGACCCGCGATAGAAAGATCCTCGGATTCAGCAGGAATATCTTTTTTACCGGGCTGACAAGCTTCCTTACAGATACGTCGGTCAAGATGATCTATTCGGTCATGCCGATGTTTTTGATGTCTATCGGTGCATCGAAGGCGAGCCTGGGGCTGATAGAGGGTGTGGCTGAGAGCACCGCATCACTTGTCAAGGCGTTGTCAGGCTTCTGGAGCGACAAGCTCGGCAAGAACAAGCCGTTCATGCTTGCGGGATACGCTATTTCTGCCATCATCATGCCGTTGTATGCCTTTGTGATTTCGCCCCTGCAGGTACTGATATTCCGATTTGCAGAGAGATTTGGGAAGGGCATCAGGACGGCTCCGCGCGACAGTCTGATTGCCGCCTCCGTCACCAACAACGAAACAGGCAGAAGCTTTGGGTTGCAGAAGGCAATGGACAACAGTGGTGCCATTGCCGGTCCGCTGCTGGCATTTGCCATGCTCTCCCTTTTTCCGGATAATTACAGGTTGCTCTTTCTCCTGGCCGGTATACCGGCCATAGCGGGAATATTTGTCATTATCTTCGGGATAAAAGAGATCAGAAAAAGTAAGGCAGAGCTGTTTCAAAAGTTCCGCTTCAGGGATTTCAGTAAAAGATATTATCTGTTCCTTGGGATAGTTTTCATCTTCACCCTGGGCAACTCTACCGACGCGCTTTTACTTGTCAAGGCCAATGAAGCCGGCATAAAAGTTGCCCTCATACCCCTTGTCTACCTGGTTACCAACGCTGTTTCGGTCATCGCCTCCATACCCGTGGGTTCACTTGCCGACAGGGTGGGGAAGGAGAGGATCCTGGTTGTCGGTTTTCTGATCTATACGCTGGTCTATTTCGGCTTCGGCAGATCATCCGATACAATGGTAATCATATCACTGTTCGCCCTTTACGGGCTCTATTCGGCAGCTACTGACGGCATTCAGAAAGCATTTGTCTCTGACATCGTCGACAAAAACAAGAAGGGCACCGGCCTTGGTATCTACAATGCCCTTCTTGGTGTAACCCTGTTGCCTGCCAGCATCATTGCCGGGGTTCTGTATGATAAGGTGGATTCAAGCATCCCGTTCTATTTCGGTGGAGCCATGGCACTGCTGGCAGCCATTCTGATGACTCTCTTTGCTGTCACAGGGAACAGGGCACCGGCCACCTCCTCCCGGCTGTAAACAAAGTGTCATTAAGGTGCATACAGGATATTAACGATGCACTGCCACTCCCTGCTTCCATGTATCGGGCTCAGTACACCACTTGAATCAGGATGATAAATATTACGGTAATTGGTGAACTTTGGATGAAAGAAAGGGTTTAACTTTAAAAAAAAATATCATGTCAGAAAAAGCTCTCAACAGTCGCCGCGCATTCCTGCAGAAGATGATAGCACTTACGGCTCTGGCAGGGGTGGCGCCCTATGCCGACGCATTCGGAAAGCCTCTCTTTGGACTTGCCAGCGGTACTCTCCCGAAGCGTCCGTTAGGCAGGACCGGCCACATGGTAGGGATATTCAGTCTTGGTGGACAGGCTTCCATTGAGATTCCGGGGAAGGAAGATATTGCCCTGGATATCATCAACAGGGCCATTGATCTGGGTATAAACTATATTGACACTGCTGCAGCATACGGCAGGCAGACACCCACTGTGCCGCGTGCTGATGCCATGGGCACCAGCGAGCGAAACCTGGGGCAGGTTCTGAAGTACCGACGGAAGGAGGTCTTCCTTGCATCGAAGACTCACGACCGTACCTATGACGGTTCGATGCGGCTTCTGGAGAAGTCGTTGAAACAGCTCAACACAGACCATCTTGACCTTTGGCAGATACACAACGTTAAGCTGTCAGAGATGGAGACCCTTGACAGGATCACCGGCGACGGTGGCGTTCTCAAGGCGATGATCAAAGCACGTGATGAAAAGATAATCCGGTTCATAGGATTTACCGGGCATGAGGGACCGGATGTCATGAACGCGCTGCTGGAGAGATACCCGTTCGATAATGTACTGGTAGCTATCAATGCAGCTGACAAGCATTATGATCCCTTTATTGAGAAGTTTCTGCCCAACGCCGTGAAGAGCGGCATGGGCATAGTGGGCATGAAGATACCGGCCCGCGACCGCATCTTTGCCAACGGAGGCATCATCACCATGAAAGAGGCGATGGAGTATGTCATGACCCTCCCTGTCAGTACAATCATTGTTGGTATTGACAAGATCACGGAGCTGGAGGAGAACATACGCATAGCACAGGAGTTCAAGCCTCTCACGGCCGACCAGATGCTTGCCATAGAGGCAAAGACCAAACCGCACTATAAGGATTTGCTCTTCTTCAAGAACCTGTCGGAGTGGCCATCCGAATGGTGATGGATCAGGGAG
>CAZFIF010000004.1:0-42745 GCA_964519065.1 uncultured Rikenella sp. | reverse complement strand
TGCAGGCATGCCGGGCAGTTTTTCAGCGGTTTGGTGCCGAAATGGACGTATCCGCACTTGCGGCAATACCAGAAGATCTTCTCATCACGTTCAAACACCCTGTTGCCCATCACGCTGGCCAACAGTTTCCGGTAACGCTCCTCGTGCACCTTCTCGGCTGCCGATATGGCCTTGAAACAGGTGGCAATCTCCTTGAAACCCTCATCTGCGGCTACCTTTGCAAATTCGGGATATAGCTCAGACCACTCCTCATGTTCACCATCGGCTGCTGCCTCCAGGTTCTCGCTGGTGGTACCGGTCCTGCCTGCCGGGTAGGCGGCGGTGATCTCCAGCATGCCCCCCTCGAGGTAACTGAAGAAACGCTTGGCGTGCTGTTGCTCCTGAAGCGCTGTCTCGAGGAAGATGGCTGCTATCTGCTCATAGCCCTCCTCCTTTGCCACCTTGGCTGCAAATTCATAACGGTTCTTGGCCTGCGACTCCCCGGCAAACGCCTTCAGGAGATTCTGCTCGGTGCGAGTTCCTTTTATACTTTCCATTTTTCTCTGTTTAAGTTGTGTTTTAGGTTTTCCGGTCTAAAAATAGCATATTTCTTCAAACAGGGGCCTGACCCCGGATGTCATCTTTATCACAGTACTCAGCGTGGAACCTGACTGGCCGGCCAGGTTAAGTCTCTCTTTCTTCTTCTGCCCTGTATTTAGCCTGCTTTGTTGATCAGATACAGCCACTTTTTTTCTCTTGCCATGTACTGAACCTGATTGCGTAGCCAGGTACAATCACTCTTTTTTCTTTCTCAGGAACCTGTTCTCTTCTCCCCTGAGGAGCCTTTTGATGTTCTTTTTATGGGTCACCACTATTGCTATGGCAACCAGCACGGAGAATATCCGGAACAGCAGTGAAGGGGTGTCAAAGGCAGTCATCAGGAGCACCGGAAACATTACTGCTGCTGTCATTGATCCCAGTGACACGTAACCGCTGATAAACAATACAACCAGGAAGATGCCTGCGCAAATGAGTGTCAGCCAGGGCTGCAGGGCAAGCAGTACTCCAAAGGTGGTGGCAACGCCCTTACCTCCGCGGAAACCCGCAAAGAGCGGAAATATATGACCCAGTATGGCGGCCATGCCGCATGCTATCTGAAGAGCCATCATCATTTCCGTGCCGCTGTCAGCTGCCTTCAAAAATTGAGGAAGCATGGCGGCCAGCCACCCTTTGAAAAGGTCAAAGATCAGGACGGGTATCCCTGTCTTCCAGCCCAGGACCCTTACTGTATTCGTTGCACCGGCATTGCCGCTTCCGTGCTCCCTGACATCTATGCCGTGAAAAAGCTTACCTGCCCAGACAGCGCTGGGTATTGATCCTGCTATATATGCCAGCAGAACAGCCGGCAGTGCCAGGGTGACATTCATAGGTCTCTGTTTATGGCTTTGGTCCTGAATTTACCAGTTTAGCCGTTTCTTCATTGGATGTGAACTTGCTGAAGTTCCTGATGAATTTTCCAGCCAGCGACTTTGCAGCACTGTCCCAATCCTGACTGTTGCCCCATGCTATTCGCGGGTCGAGCAGCTCAGGTGAGACGCCCGCCACTGAAAGGGGTATGTCGAGGTTGAAGACCGGCAGCGTGACGAGCTGTGCATTGTCAAGGCTTTTATTGAGGATGGCGTTGATGATGTTTCTTGTTGAGGGCAGGTCAATGCGCTTACCTGTACCGTAGGGTCCGCCCATCCATCCGGTGTTGACCAGCCATGCGCTGGCGCCGTGTGCCTTCATTTTTCGCGTCAGCTCGCGGGCATAGATCAGCGGGTCAAGCAGCAGGAACGCCGCGCCGAAGCATGCAGAAAAAGAGGGGAGGGGCTCAATGATGCCGCGCTCGGTACCGGCTACCTTGGCCGTATAACCGCTGAGGAAGTAATACTGCGTCTGCTCCTCCGTCAGCCTGGCAACAGGAGGCAGAACACCGAAGGCATCGGCGGTGAGAAAAATAACGGTGGTCGCATGCCCGCTCTTTGAAACAGGCTTCACAATATTGTCTATGTGATATATGGGATAGGAGACCCTGGTATTCTCAGTCCTGGCAGCACTGCTGAAGTCTATCACGCCGTCATCGCCGACGACCACGTTCTCGAGAAGGGCATCGCGCCTGATGGCACGGTAAATGTCAGGCTCATTCTCCTTGCTCAGGTTGATGGTCTTGGCATAACAGCCTCCTTCGAAGTTAAAAATCCCGTCGTCGTCCCAGCCGTGCTCGTCGTCACCTATCAGCGCCCTGTCAGGATCAGTGGAGAGCGTGGTCTTGCCAGTCCCCGAGAGGCCGAAGAAGATCGCGACGTCACCATCCCTGCCTACATTGGCAGAGCAGTGCATGGCTGCAATATTCTTCAGCGGCAGGTAGTAATTCATAACAGAGAAAATGCCCTTCTTCATCTCCCCGCCATACCACGTGCCTCCTACCAGCATCATGTTTTCCGTGAGGTTGAAGAAGACAAAGTTCTCAGAGTTTAACCCGTATTCGCGGTACCCGGGATTGACGGCTTTGGAAGCCATAAGCACCACAAAGTCAGGCTTGAAATTCTTCAGCTCCTCATCAGTGGGACGAATGAACATATTCTTGACAAAATGTGCCTGCCATGCAACCTCCATGATGAACCTCACGCAGAGCCTCGTATCATGATTGGCGCCACTGTAGCAGTCAACAACATAGAGGCTCTTTCCCGACAGCTGCCTGATGGATATTTCCCGGCAGTGTTCCCAGACTTCCGGCGTAATGGCTTTGTTGTCAGAGACGGGAGCACTCTCCGACTTCCACCATACCGTGTTCTCCGTCTTACTGTCAAAGACAATGTACTTGTCCTTGGGCGACCTGCCCGTAAATTCTCCTGTGTCAACGGCAACAGCACCCAGACTCGTCAGTACGCCTCTCTCGGCCCCTTCAAGGTCCGGAGAGAGCTCATCCTTATATAACTGATCGTAGGATGGGTTGTAAACCAGCTCTTTAACATCGGTGATACCATATTGCTTCAGGATTTCAACTGTCATCATTGGAAAGGAGTTATTGATCTCCCCCAAAGTTATAAATATTCAGCACTAAGGTGCCATGATTTTCCTCAGCTCTCCTGCCGGCAGAAAAATGCCGGGTGAACAGAGTAATTCGTTATCTTTAAAACGGCAATACATATAAATATGAGAATGGTGATTCTTTTGGCGGTTCTGCTCCTCGCCGCTGAGGTTTATCCTCAGACAGTCAGGGTGAGAAGTGTGAAGCAGGTTACTCCCGACGAGAGTGGAGCATACCTTTTATCGGGCGTAGTTCCGGAATCAGGCAATCTGCTCGTGGCAGGAGAGGGATACCACAGCCTTTACATGCTGGAGACACGAAGAGGAAGAATGAAGGTGATAAGCAACGAGCCCGGTGCCGGATATGAGCCCGCGGTAACGGCCGACGGAAAAAAGATATTTTACCGTAGTGATAGCTTCAGTGAGAACAGGAAATACTCATCAGTCTGGTGTTATGATATAGCCACCGGCAGCAGGGAGCTATTGCTAGAAAAGAGGAGAGGAGTTATCCCCCCTGCTGTAACAGGCAATGCGGTGCTTCTCAGATCAGACAGTGACATGAGGATAGAGCAGCGGGGTCCGGCACTTAAATCGGGATCCCACAGATCCTTCGTGGTGATCGAGGAGATGATGCCGGTGCTCTACCGTGGTGATGAGAGAACAGAGCTCATGCCCAACGGAGATGGATTTTATATCTGGGCATCACTCTCCCCGGACGGGACAAAGATCCTCTACAACTACCAGGGAAGAGGAAGTTATATATGCAGTACCGACGGAAGGATACTGTATGACCTTGGGAGAATCAATGCTCCCAGGTGGTTCAGTGACATGATTGTGATCGGGATGGACGACAAGGATGACGGTCACCGCATAACCTCATCTGAACTGGTATACTGGTCACTGGGGGAGAAGAAGAGGATGACCCTCACCGCCACACCGGAGCGGTCGGAGATGTTTCCCTTCGCCGTTGACAGGAGAAGGATCGCCTTCTGTACGGACAACGGAGAGATATACATCATGAAAGTCAGGGTCAGATGAGACGGGGAAAAGGTGTGGTGTTGCTGGCAATGATGTTCTGTCTGCCGGCAACACAGTACGGACAGAAATCCGATTTCGAGGGTATCAGGATCTTCATCAATCCGGGCCACGGCGGCAACGACGGCGACGACAGGCATATGATAGCCACTGACTTCTGGGAGTCGGAGGGAAACCTTGAAAAGGGACTGTTCCTCAGAGACCTGCTGGCAGCGCGTAAGGCAACGGTCTTCATGTCGCGCACTACCAATTTCACCTCTGATGACCTGCCTCTTTCAACGATTGCGGCAATGGCCAACAGTGCAAATGCCGACTTCTTCCTCTCGATCCACAGCAACGGCTTTGACGGCACCCGCAACCAGCCTCTGATGCTGTTCCGGGGATATGATGACCAGCCTGTCTATCCGGGAGCCAAAGTGTTTGCACAGATATTGTGGGGGAAGATCTTTGAGAAGAGCAACTGCTGGACTCATACCTTTCAGTGGGTGAAGGGCGACTGGACCTTTTATCCCGAATGGGGAGACAAGGTAGGGCTGGGAGTGCTGCGTACACTGACGATGCCCGGCGTCCTCTCCGAGGGGTCATTCCATGACTATGTGCCTGAGGGATGGAGGCTGCGTAACAACAACCACCTGCACCACGAGGCATGGGCCATGCTCAGGGCTCTGGCTGAATACGAAAATGTCACCCGGGAAGCAACGGGGATCATTGCAGGAACAGTCAGGGATTCCCTTACTTCTCCCGAATATTATTTCAAGCCTGGAACACCTGATGAGGATATGCCCATGAACGGAGCCGTGGTTACTCTTTATCCGGGTGAGATCTCAGTGACAACCGACAACCTGAACAACGGCTTCTTCATGTTTGACTCCCTGCCGCCGGGTAATTACGAGCTGGTATGCAGTGGCATGACAGACTTTTATAATGACACACTCTACGCCGTGGTTACTGCCGGGATGACCACCCTGGCAGACTTTCTCCCGGTTTTTGATACTGCCAGGGTGCCTCTGGTGACTGAGCTGCTGCCATCAACGACTGATAGCCTTCTCTTTAACCAGTCGTTCACCATTACATTCAACATACCGATGGACAGGGAGGCAGTGGAGTCGGCATTTGTCATTGAACCTGCTGCACCATTGCTTTTCCAGTGGGATCAGAAAGGAAAGGTGTTGACGGTAAAGCCTGAGACCGGATTTGCGGGCAAGACCAACTATCTTATGAGTATAACCACGGCGGCGGCATCACTCTGGGATGTGCCGCTGCAGTCAGAGTACCAGGTGAGTTTTGTTACCAGAGCACGATCACAGCTTACGGCTGAGTTGATCTGGCCTTCTGCCGGCCTTGCCGGTGTCACCATCTATCCACGGATAACACTTCATTTTGACGCTCCCCTGGACCATACTTCCGCGAGTGAGGGTATACAATTGCTCAACGGCCAGTCTGAGATTATTCCCAAGGCACACGAGTTCTTTGCCGCATCCGAGGGCAAAGGTATATACAGCTTTGAGCCTGCTGCTGCACTGGAGCTTAGCAGCCAGTACAAGATAGTTATTGATGCCTCGGTAAAGGATATCATGGGTATCACCCCTGTCACAACCTCTGAGATAAGCTTTACCACACGCACCAGTGCCTTCCAGACAGGGTATGTGGTTGAGTCATTCAATGACATATCGGCATTCTGGGACCCGGAAGCCAGCGGCAGCACAGTAGGTACGGACAATCCCTTGACAACGTTTACCTCCTCCGGTGATGTTTACCGGACCTCACCTTCATCGGGGAAGCTCAATTATCTCTTCACAGGCAGCAGCGGCGGCGTATGCAGGGTTTTTGACACCCGCAAGCCGGTGGTGGGAAGCAGTACCAGCCTCCGGTTTGGCATGTGGGTATATGGTGACCTCAGTTACAACTCCCTCGAGTTCTGGTTCTACTCTCCGGGCACCGTCAACCAGATTGTGGATGCCGGCACCATTGACTGGGCAGGCTGGAATCTTGTCACCATTCCCTTCAGTGCCATTGGCGGCAGTGGAGAATGGCAGTACCACAGCCTGGTAGTCAGGCAGCGATCTGCAGGAGCCAGGGCAGGAGTCATGTACTTTGATGATGCCATGGTGATATCCCCAAGTGGTATTGACGACAAACGGTATGATGAGACTGAGATGATCCTCTGGCCAAATCCCGTCAGCACTGCCGGAAGGGTGGCGTTCCTGCTTGAGTCACCCGCACATGCTGAAATAAGTGTCTGGTCATCCGACGGCAGGCTGGTGGGTAATCTCTTTAACGGATACTGCGAGCCCGGCATGCAGACTGTAGACTGGAATCCTTCACCGGCAGTGGCCTCGGGCGTTTACAGTATCAGGCTTAGCCTCCGCAGGGCGGGAGATGCACGATGGCATCATACTGTCCGCAGATGGGTAGTTGTACGGTAATAAGGAATTGCGGTTTGTGATTTGCGATTGACGATTTTATTGAAGAAATGAGATGTTGTGTCATGGTTGCAAATATGCAAATCCAGTTAAATCGAAAATCGAAATTCGCACATCGCAAATAAAAAAAGGAGGATCATCAGGAGCCTCCTTTTTGCTTGTTCGTGTGAATCCGGATTATTTCCTGGCTGCCCTTATGGCTGACTGTGCTGCAGAGAGCCTGGCTATGGGCACCCTGAAGGGTGAGCAGCTCACATAGGTTAGTCCGTTCTTGAAGCAGAACTCCACCGAAGCCGGGTCCCCGCCCTGTTCACCACAGATGCCTATCTTCAGGTCGGGACGGGTTTTCCTGCCTTTCTCGCAGGCCATGGTGATAAGCTGGCCAACGCCGTCCTGGTCAATAGTCTGGAACGGATCAGCGGCAAGCATCTTCTTGTCGAGATACTCATTCAGGAAGCCACCGATATCATCGCGGCTGAAGCCAAAGGTCATCTGCGTGAGGTCGTTGGTGCCGAATGAGAAGAACTCGGCTGTCTTTGCCATGCGGTCAGCGAGGAGGGTGGCACGCGGTATCTCTATCATGGTGCCGTACTTGTAGCCGATCTTGCTGAGGCTGAACTTATCACACACCTCTTTGTAGACCCTGTCGAAGATCTTCTTGGTGACGTCAAGCTCTGACACATCGCAGGTGACAGGTACCATCAGCTCAGGTATCGGGTTCTTGCCCTCCCTGATCAGTTCTGCGGTAGCTTCGAACATAGCCCTTATCTGCATCTCACTCACCTCGGGGTAGGTGATGCCGAGACGTACACCACGATGACCCATCATCGGGTTGGACTCATGGAGAGCCTCGCCCCGCTTTGCCACTGCTTCGGAGGTGATGCCCAGTGCCTTGGCCAGCTCAGCCTGCTTCTCGGCGCCCTGCGGAACAAATTCATGCAGCGGCGGGTCGAGCAGACGGAAGGTGACCGGCAGGCCGTCCATAGCCTCAAGAGTACCTTTCATATCCTTCTTTACATACGGGAAGAGCTCTTCCAGGGCCTTCCTGCGCTCCTGCTCACCCTCGCTGAGGATCATCTTGCGGAGGATAAAAAGAGGCTGCTCGGCGCCTTTGCCGTAGAACATATGCTCGGTGCGGAACAGCCCGATACCTTCTGCACCAAATTCACGGGCTATCCTGGCATCTTCGGGGGTGTCACAGTTGGTGCGTACGCCCATGGTACGGTTCCTGTCTACCATCTTCATGAAGGTCTGGAAGCGCGGGTTTTCAGTGGCATCCATGAGGTCGATAGCGCCGTTATATACATTGCCTTTGGTACCGTTGAGGGTAATAATATCACCTTCCCTGAGTACAATATCAGTGCCGGCGATCTTTGCCTTCTTCCCGGCTGAGTCAACGTGCATACCGCCTGCTCCGACGATACAGCATTTCCCCCATCCGCGTGCCACCAGGGCAGCGTGTGAGGTCATGCCGCCGCGTGCCGTGAGGATGCCTTCTGCTGCACGCATACCTTCAACATCTTCGGGGTTGGTCTCCTCGCGTACGAGGATCACCTTCTCGCCTTTGCGGTTCCATGCCACAGCATCTTCAGCGGTGAAGACAATCTTGCCTACTGCTGCACCGGGGCCTGCGGGCAGCCCCTTGACCAGCGGATTGACCTTCTTCTCTGCCTCGGGGTCACAGATGGGGTGCAGAAGCTCATCAAGCTGTGCCGGGTCGACACGCATTACTGCCGTCTTCTCGTCAATGAGTCCCTCCTGAAGCATATCCATGGCCATGTTCAGGGCAGCGGTGCCGGTGCGCTTACCTGTCCTGCACTGAAGCATGTAGAGCGTGCCTTCCTGGATGGTAAATTCGATGTCAAGCATATCGTGGAACGACTTCTCAAGAATGTTCCTGATATCTTCCAGCTCTTTGTAGGTGCCCGGCATCGACTCCTGCATGCTGTGCAGGTGACTGTTCTGCTCGTTCTTGGTGTCGTCGTTCAGCGGGTTCGGGGTTCGTATCCCTGCAACCACGTCCTCGCCCTGTGCATTTACCAGCCACTCGCCGTAAAAGAGGTTGTCACCGGTTGCAGGGTTGCGCGTGAAGGCAACACCTGTGGCGGACGAGTCTCCCATGTTGCCGAAGACCATAGCCTGTACGTTCACCGCAGTGCCCCACTCATCAGGAATACCCTCGATGCGGCGGTACGAAACAGCCTTCTTGCCGTTCCAGCTCTTGAAGACGGCCTTGATGCCCCCCTCGAGCTGCTCACGGGCGTCATCGGGGAACTCCTTGCCCAGTGTCTCCTTAATCCTTTTCTTGAAAGCTTCGGCGAGGTCCTTAAGTTCGTCAGCCGTCAATTCGGTGTCTGACTGGTATCCCCTCTTCTGCTTGAAGGCGTCAAGCATCTCATCAAGCTGCTTGCGGATACTCCTGCCATCAGCAGGCTCTATCCCTTCAGCTTTCTCCATTACCACGTCAGCATACATCATTATCAGACGACGGTATGAATCCCACACGAAACGGGGGTTGCCAGTCTTCTTTATAAGACCGGGAATGGTCGCAGAACAGAGGCCTATGTTGAGGACGGTATCCATCATACCGGGCATCGAACTGCGTGCCCCGGAACGGCATGATACCAGAAGGGCATTCTCACTATCGCCGTACTTCTTGCCCATGGCCTCCTCAGCCTTCTTCATGGCTTCCCATACCTCGGGCATGAGCTCCGCCGGAAGCTGATTGTTGTTTTCGTAATACTCAGTACATACATCCGTTGTGATGGTAAAACCGGCAGGAACCGGCAGGCCAAGGAGACACATCTCAGCCAGGTTGGCTCCCTTGCCGCCAAGCAGATTCTTCATATCTGTCCTGCCCTCGGCTGTCCTGTTGCCGAAGGAATAAACACGCTTAACTTTTGACATAATCTATCTGATTAATTTTATTAATATGGTTCAAATTTCAGAACCGCAAAATTATAATAAAACCGGAGATTAAAAAAGGGGCGACACTCATTTATGCTTTGACCGGGGGTGATACATCAGAAGGGTGTCTCTGAGGTAGCTCCTGTCTATATGCGTGTATAACTCGGTAGTGGTTATTGACTCATGACCGAGCATCTCCTGCACGGCCCGGAGGTCGGCGCCGCCCTCAACAAGATGAGTGGCAAAGGAGTGGCGGAGAGAGTGCGGACTTATTTTTTTTCTTATCCCTGCAGCTTCAGCCGCTCTCTTTATGATGGTGAAGATCATGACCCGTGTCAGCCTCCTCCCGCGCCTGTTGAGAAACAGTATGTTGCCGTCGGTGATGACCGGCAGCATCATCCTGCGGTCAAGATAATTGTCTATCTCCCTGAGAGCCACGGAGCCCACCGGCACCAGCCTCTGCTTGTTGCCCTTGCCGGTGACGCTAATATAACCCTCATTACGGTGTATGTCTGTCAGCCGCATGTTCACCAGCTCTGACACCCTCAGCCCGCAGCTGTACATCACCTCAATGATTGCCCTGTTCCTGTGTCCCTCAGCCCTGCTCAGATCTACAGAACCGATCATCATGTCAATCTCTGACACGGAAAGCACCTCGGGCAGCTTAATACCTGTCCGCGGCGACTCCAGAAGCACTGACGGATCTTCCCTGATAATACCTTCCATAAGCATGTAGCGGCAGAATGACCTTATCCCCGAAATAAGCCTCGCCTGCGTCCGTGCAGAATCGTCACCGGATGCCATGCATGCCAGGAAATCACTCAGATCACTGTAGGTGAGCTCCGAGGGAGTGTCACACCTCTTCTGTTCCAAAAGATACTCTCTCAGCTTCCGGACATCATTGAGATAGGCCGCTACACTGTTGGGAGAGAGCGATCTCTCTATCCGCAGGTAACTGCCGAATCCCTTCTCCGTCTCTTTCCATGATAATGCCATCTTATAAGGTGCTGCGCCTCAAAGTTATGTTTTATCAACGTTATAAATCCGCTCGTTTCCTTATTTTTGCAATACCGTAAGTAACCTGCAGGCTGCGGTCAGAATATGCAAATTGAGATAATCAACGGACCCAATCTTAACCTCCTTGGCTCCAGGGAACCGGAGATCTACGGAGACTCCGGCTTTGAGAAATGGCTCAGCACCATTGAAACTGCCTACCCTCATGTCACCTTCACCTGTTCACAATCCAACATAGAGGGCGAACTGGTAACCATGATCCAGAGAGCGGGAGAGCATTCCGACGGAGTGATCATCAACCCGGGCGGATACACCCACACTTCCGTGGCAATGGCGGACGCGATCTCCGCCATCAGCAAACCTGTAGTGGAAGTTCATATCTCCAACCTCCTCTCCAGGGAGGAATTTCGTCATACCAGCCTCACCGGCCGTTACTGCAGGGGAACGATCATGGGACTGGGGCTCGACGGATACCGGCTTGCCATTGAGGCTCTGCTGGCAATAATCAAATGACACCTGCATCTGTTCAATAACATATAGGTTTTCAAATATCTATTTCTTGCGAGTTTTTTCAGATCATTAAAATAAGTTTTTTGTATACGAATACTGTAGACCGGCATGGGTAAAGAAATTATCAGGAAGAGAACCAAGATAGTAGCGACAATCTCTGACAAGAACTGTGAACCCGGCTTCCTGCATAGCCTCTGGAAGGCAGGTATGGATGTGGTCAGAATTAATTCGGCGCATCTTGACCCTGAAGGTGTCAAAAAGATCGTCTCAAATGTCAGAAGCGTCTCTGACAAGATAGCTGTGCTGCTCGATACCAAAGGCCCGGAGATCAGGACCACCGTCTGCGATGAACCCATAAGATTCTTAATGGGCCAGTCTGTGGTTGTTGCCGGTAATGCAGGTGAGAAGACAACTGCTGAGATCATCAATCTCAACTATCGGGAGATTGCTGAACATGTACCTGTTGGGGCACATATTCTTATAGACGACGGTGAGATAGAGATACGCATAACAGGCAGGGACGGTGAAAAACTTACCGGAATCATGGAGAACGATGGTATCCTGGGTTCCAGAAAGAGCGTCAACATCCCGCAGGTAAGGATCAACCTGCCCCCGGTAAGTGACCGTGACCGTATCTATATTGACCTGGCCGTGAAGCTCGACATTGAGTTCATAGCACACTCCTTTGTGAGGAACAGCGAAGATGTGCTTGCCGTTCAGAAGCTTCTTGATGCCAGTGCGAGCAGTATCAAAATCATTGCAAAGATTGAAAACCAGCAGGGTGTCGACAACCTCGAGGAGATCATGGAACACACCTATGGCATCATGGTGGCACGGGGCGACCTGGCTGTTGAGGTGCCATTTGAAAGAATACCGGGCATCCAGCGGATGATAATCGGAAAATGCATAGAGAAGCGGCAGCCGGTGATTGTTGCCACCCAGATGCTTCATTCGATGATCGAAAGTCCTCGACCCACCCGTGCTGAGGTAAGTGACGTAGCCAATGCCGTTTACAGCCAGACTGATGCCCTGATGCTCAGCGGGGAGACCGCTGCCGGCCGCTATCCGCTTGAGGCTGTCAGGACTATGGCACGTATAGCCTGCGAGATAGAGGGAGAGAAGGACAGGTATATCGAGATGCCCGCAGGGACATTCAGCGGTGCAGTATCTGCATACCTGGCAAAGGTCGCCGTCAAAACATCAGTCCGGATCAGAGCCAAAGCCATACTGTCAGATACGGCCATGGGGACTACTATAAGGAATATGGCAGCATTCAGGGGATTTAACCCCATCATTGCCCAGTGCTATACTCACCGTACCATGAAGGAACTGGCACTTTCATACGGCGTGGTGCCTGTTTTTGCAGAAAAGAAAATGTCCGTGGATGAGTTCATCCTTGGTTCACTGAAAGAGCTGCTGATACAGTATGACCTTGAAGATGATGATATAGTGGTAGTGGTGGCAGGCAACTTCTCGGGAGGCTCCGGCTTCTCATTCATAGAGGTGGGCTCAGTGGCATATCTTAAAGAGAGGGTCAGACTCGGGGAAGAAGACCTCATGGCTTGATTTTTGTTGCTCGTGAAGAGATGATGGAATGAAACCTGCATTAACAGCAGCTCACAGGAGATGCTTGTTTAATTTAATGCTAGTTCCATCCAACCAATAAATCAATATGTTTTGGGCGAATGAAAATATTGTCACTGATAATACCTCTTCTCCTGCATCCCGTACATGTATCGCTTACGGGAATTGAATATGACGGTGACAGCAGGATCTATTCGGTATCAGTCAGGGTATACAGTGATGACCTCGCGGCTGACATGAACCTTGGCCTGTCAACGGGGGAGATGATCCCGGGAGACGCAGATCAGAGATATTTTCAATATCTTTCCGACAGAATTATGATTATCGAGAATGACAGGACCCTTAAGCTGAAACTGCTGCATTCTGAAAGCGACGGACTGGAGCACAGGTTTAAGCTTGAAGCATACGGCGGAAAGAGGGTCACAAAGGTGAGAGTGGTGAACCGGATCATGACGCGGCTCTATGATGACCAGGCGAACATGCTGCTCTTCAGCTTTGGTAAAATGGAAGAGGGTTACAGATTTACAGCCGCAGATACAATAAGGGATTATATAGTCAGATGAGAATCAGGAAAACCATAATGAGAGCGTGGCCGGCATTGCTGTTGATGTTCCTGCTGACCTGCCCTGCACGGGCGACACATAACCGGGCGGGAGAGATAACCTATAAACAGATATCGGACCTTACCTTTGAGGTAACGGTGACCACCTTCACCTACACCCTGAGCAAGGCCGACAGACCTAACCTCGACATTGAGTGGGGCGATAACTCGATCACCAACGTGGCCAGGATCTCCGAGACCTTTCTTCCGAACAACTATAAGAAGAACGTCTATGTGTCACAGCACACCTATCCCGGGCCGGGGGTCTACAGGATAGTGGTACAGGATCCCAACAGGAACTTCGGTGTGGAAAACATCCCCAATTCCGTTAACGTAGTCTTCTCAATTTCAACCATCCTTATTGTCAACAACGCTATCGGGCGGAACAGCACTCCGATACTTCTCAATCCGCCTTATGACAAGGCAGCACTGGGTAATGTCTTCATACATAACCCTGCTGCGTTTGATCCTGACGGCGACAGCCTTTCCTACAAGCTGACAGTATGTACAAGGGAGGATGGAAAACCTATAGAGAACTACACTTTTCCGGTGGCCTCGAATATCTTTTACGTTGATTCCATCTCGGGTGACCTCGTCTGGGATGCACCTACCGCACTGGGTATCTACAATGTCGCCATGGAGATTCAGGAGTGGAGGGGAGGAGTGAAAATAGGGGTTGTTGTCAGGGACATGCAGATAGAGGTATATGACACTGATAATAACCCGCCCGTAACCTCACCTCTGCCCGACCTCTGCGTGGAGGTCGGTGAGACAGTCTCACTTGATATTACAGCTACCGACGTTGACCTCGACTCCCTGGCATTGATTGCCACGTCAGGTATTTTCACCTCCACAGCATGCCCGGCCACCTTCAGCACTCTCAATGCTGTTCCGGGTTTAACCACTGCACGCTTGCTGTGGACTCCCTGTCACAGCAGCGTGAGACATCAGCCCTATGATATCATCGTCAAGGCCGAGGATTACAACGCAGACCTTCAGCTGGTGGATATTGACAATATGAATATCAAGGTACTGGGCCCGTCACCTGTGCTCACAGAGGCGGTGCCGCAGGGCAAGTTTGTCAGGCTCGCCTGGGAGAGTTACGGCACTGATGAGATAGCCGGCTTCAGCATATACAGGCACGAGGGAGCATCAACTCTGACGGTCGACAGCTGCTATGACGGCATCCCGCCCACTGCAGACTTTATTAAGGTGGGTTATGCCCCTGGCTATGATGCTGTCTCTTTTACGGATACAGACAATGGTGACGGGCTTGAGACAGGCATCGAATATGCCTACCGGATCGTTGCCGTCTACCCCAACGGTACCGAGAGCAAACCGTCAAACGAGGAGATAACCGCTCTGATCACCGGAGTACCTCTTATTACCAATGTATCAATCCGCAATACGGACCCGGTCAGCGGATCACTATCCCTGGTGTGGCAGAAACCGCGGCAGCTCGATACCATACCCGCCGCCGGGCCTTTTGAATACCTTATCTACAGGGCCCGGGGAATCACCGGCAGCGATTATCAGCTTATACACACACTGCCCACCGCAGATCTCAATGACACGGTTTTCATTGACACACTCATCAACACCCTCGACCAGGGATGGGTCTACAAAATTGAGCTTTATAACAATACTGCCGGAAACCGCTTCCTGATAGGCGACCCCGGAATAGCATCATCACTCTTCCTTGAGGCTCTGCCCGGTGACAGGAAGGTCAGATTTGTCATCAACAGGAATGTGCCCTGGATAAACACCTCCTATGATTTCTTCAGGTTCAACGGCACCGGATGGGATCCGGTGGGATCAACCAACCAGCTGACATTTACCGACGGTGACCTGGAGAACGGAACGGAATACTGCTACTATGCCGTCTCTACCGGGGAGTACCAGGGGGCAGACACCCCTAAGAACCTTATCAACTTCTCACAGCAGACCTGTGCCGTGCCGGTTGACAATGAGCCTCCCTGTCCGCCTGACCTGACCGTCTACTCAGAATGTGACAGCCTATACAATATGGTGCGATGGAGCGTTGATGACCCGCTATGTTACGAGGATATCGCAGGCTACAACCTCTTTTACAAGCCTACAACGGAGGAGAACCTGAGCCTGCTGATCACCTTCAACGACAGGGATATCTTCAAATATATCCATTCACTGCCGGATTATGTGGCCGGTTGCTATGCAATTACAGCATTTGATGACAACGGCAATGAGAGTGAACCCTCAATGATGATTTGCGTTGACTCATGCAACTTCTACGAGATACCGAATGTATTCACTCCCAACGGTGACGACTTCAACGACTGGCTGGTGGCCAAGACCTCAGCACTTGTGGAGAAGGTCGAATTCCGTCTCTTCAACAGGGCCGGTGTGCTGGTATTCAGCACCACAGAGCCTAAACTCAACTGGGACGGCACCTACAAGGGTAAGGTGGTGCCCACGGGAGTCTACTACTACGACTGTGAAGTATTTGAACGCAGGATAACAGGCCTGGAACAGTTCCACCTCAACGGCTTTGTTCATGTGCTTACTGAAAAGGGCGCTGGACCGGGTGTGGTGGAAGGAAAAAAATAATGGGAGATGAGAAAGAGCGTTCTCTATATTATGATCACGGCATGCACACTGTTGACTGCAGCGGGGCAGGATAACCGTGATGACATCCTCAGGGCTGTCTCTCTCTCCGAAAGGGGAAAAAGTGATGAGGCTGCCGTTATCCTGAAAGGGATGGAGGGTGTGGAGTCAAACCTCACCCTGCTGCTGGTCAGGGGAGATATCTTTCTCCGTGCCGGCAGGTCCGGAGAGGCAAAAAACGATTTCATGGCAGCCGAGCAGTTGCGGCAGGGAGCCGGTCTCTACGGCCTGGCCAGGTGTGCAGCTGCAGGAGGTGATGCCAGGGCTGCGGTAGCTTACCTTGAGGCTCACCTGAGATCGCCGCAGAGAAGGGGAGAACCTGAGATATTGCTCGACAGCGCTTTTGCAAACATCTCATCGTCAGCCGAATGGAAGTACCTGTGGAAGAAAGAGTGGTACAAGGTATACGAGAGAAAGAGCTGGGAGATAGAACACTATCTCAAAACAGGCCGTAACGATATGGCTGCAGAGAGCTGGGAGGAGCTGGCGTCACTCTACCCGGAGCTGGCGGTGACTGACTATCTGAAAGCCCGGATCATGATGGCCGCGGGGAAATACAGTGAAGCTGCCACCATCATTGCCGGCCTTGCTGCCGGAGATGATAACCCTCCGGCATGGCGCTATACCCTGGCACAGGCTTACGAGGGTGCAGGTAACTGGTATGCCGCTGCCACTGCTTATGGAAAGCTGATAGAGGCAGGCCATCCTGATCCGCAGCTGCTGTTTCTCAGATCACGCATGCTTATCAGATCAGGCGACCGGCAGGCGGCAAAGCGCGACCTGGAACGATACCTCTCCATTGACCCTGATGATACCCGCGCACTCGGCCTCATCGGTAAAACATATGCCGAGGAGGGCGCAATCTATGAAGCACTGCCGTACCTTAACGCTAATGTGGACAAACACCCGGGCGAAGCCACTGCCTTTAACCTGAGGGGAGATGCATGGCTGGCAGCACGCTCATGGGAGAGAGCAGCAGAAGATTATTCCATGGGACTCGACCTGGACCCCGACAACGGTACGGCCAACCTGAATATGGGCATTGCTCTTGTCAACAGCGGCAAGATTGACCTTGCCTGCCATTACCTGCGCAGGGCCAGGGCCCTGGGTGAGAAAAACGCAACTCAGTACCTCTCAAAACACTGCCTTAAATAAAGTGCGGACACCGGCATCGCCCGGAATCATCTGATGTTCCTCAGAATCCTGTCGTAGAGGTCTTTGGGCTTAAAGGGCTTGAGTACGTAGTCATTGATTACAAGGTCCTCAATCTTGTCATTGGCTTCCGACATGACTGCCGCCGTGAGGGCAACAATTGGCATCGTGCTCAGCTTTTCGTCCTGTGAACTGCGAATAATCCGGGTCGCCTCAATGCCATCCATGACAGGCATATGGAGGTCCATCAGGATGAGATCAAATTCCTGTTTCTTCAACTCTTCAAGTGCCAGGCTTCCATTCTCAACATGGGTTACGATCACACCCCAGCTCTCCAGGAACTTGTTGGCAACAAAAAAGTTGATTTTGTTGTCTTCAGCTACCAGGATCCTCTTGCCGGCAAGCTCCTTCATGGTGTCTGCAGTACCCTGTTCTGCCGCTTTTGCAGCAGTCTCCGGAAGAATATACTCAATTGCAATAGTAAAGACGGAACCTTTTCCGGTCTCGCTGTCGACGGAGATGTGTCCTCCCTGTAGATCCACAAGCCTCTTGCAGATTGCCAGTCCCAGGCCGGTACCTCCATATTTGCGGGTCGTATCTTCTGAGGCCTGCGCATAGCTCTCGAAAATCACGTTAAGTTTGTCAGGTGCAATACCTATACCGGTATCGCTGACCGAAAACTCTATCAGAGCCTTCCCCTCCAGCCGTTCCCTGACTGACGCCCTGAGTGTGACCCCGCCTTCAGAGGTGAATTTCATGGCGTTGGCCAGGAGGTTGGAAATGATCTGGTTCAGCCTTACAGGGTCGCCTATCAGTGTCGATGGCAGGTCGGCAGACTTGTCGAGAGTGAACGAGATACCCTTCTCCTTTGCCCGGTGACTGTATGATCTTCTGATATCCTCAAGCATGGTGACAAGGTCAAACTCAGTCTTTTCAAAGACAATCTTGCCTGCCTCCATCTTGTTGTAGTCCAGAATGTCATTGACCAGTGTGAGCAGATGATTAGCAGAGAAACGCAGCGTGTTGATGTATTCCATCTGGTCTTCCCTGGGTTCGCTCTGGTGCAACAGGTTGCTGATCCCTATCACCTCATTGAGCGGGGTTCTTATCTCATGGCTCATGGTTGACATGAACTGATGCTTTGAGAAGGCGGCCTCCTCGGCTCTCTTCCTCGCAGTGATGAGGTTGTCAAGCATCCTGCGGCGCTGCAGTGTGAGTACTATCTGGTTTGCAATGAACTCGAACACCTGCAGGTCATCCCTGTTGAATGCTTCTATGCTCTTGTAATCCTGCAGACAGATGGCCCCGATAACCTGCTCGTCCATCCTCAGCGGAACACCCATCCATATCTTGCAGGGCGAGCCTATAAGGCTGATGGCACCTGTCTTTTCTATCTTGAGTATGTCATTTTCATCGAGCAGCACCGACTTGTTGCTTTTTATTACCCATCCCGTCAGTGTGTTCTTTGCAGCTGTCTCCTGGAAATGGTCACGTTCATCAGCAAAGAATGGGAAGGTGAGGGTGTCTTTCTCGCGATTGTAGAGTGCAATGAAGAAGTTGTTGACATTCCACAGCTTGCCTATCTCATGAACGATGGTGGGGTAGATGTCAAAGATGTCAGAATCCTGCAGTGCCACAGTAGATATGTTGTACTGTATCTCCTGCATGAGGCGGCTCTTTACCTCACTGGTAATGTCACGGTATATACCGAGAAAGGCTATAGTCTTGTCGTCAGATATTACCGATGAAGCTATTAGTGAGACATTGATCCGGTTGCCAGCCTTGTCCTTTCTTATGGTCTCAATTGCCTCTGTACCGTTTGCAAGTGCTACCTCATCAATCTTTATGGCTTCCTCCTTAAGCTCGTCCGGTACCACAAGATCGTCTATCATCCTGTTCTCAACCTCCCCTGCCTCATAGCCGAAGATCCTGGTGAATCCCTTATTGATCCGCAATATGCGTCCGTCGAAATCGGTGAGAACGATGGCCTCGGGAGCGGCATCAATGAGATGCTCCAGCAGGGCCTTCTCATTTGAGAGCTTCTTCTCGTAATCCTTGTGCCTGCTTACATCTGTCAGCACACACCTGTAACCGGTTACCCTGTTCCTGATGACTATGGGGCCGGCATGAAACATGACTGACACCTTGCGCTTCTTCTTGTTGATGAGAACGTATTCATCAAAGGTGATCTGCCCAGGCCTGGTGAGCCCGGAGAGCTCCTTCATGAGCCTGTCAAGATCCTCCGCCATAAATAGCTCTGGCAGGGTCACACCATGGGCGAGGTCATTGTTGTCAAAGCCCAGGGTGATCATTCCCTGGGTGTTCATGAAGGTTACATGACCAGCCGTGTCAATCTCCAATATCATCTCGGGAAGGAGCTCGGCAAAGGTCTCGAAAACAATGCCCTGTTTCAGGATCTCGTTATCCCTCTCTTTCTCCAGCCTGCCTGCCTCCCAGGTGATAACGATGTCTCCCGATGAAAGCAGCAATCCTATGTAATATCCGGCATCATCACTACCGTCAGGGGATAGGGGTACCTTCAGAGACCCATCCCTCGATCCTATATTGTCAAGGAGAGTCATCAAAGGCTTTTTGCCTGCAAGGGGAGTCTCTCCTATATCCTTGCCTATCAGATCATTACGATCAAGCTCCTCGACCTCCTCAGCCTTGTTGTTAAAGTCGATAATAAATAACCCGTTGTCTTCACCGCGCCTGAGTATCACGGCGTAACTGTTCATTGAATCAAATATCTCTTTCTGAATCTTTTCTGATTCGGACCTGGCATAGCCGTCGTTGAGAGCGCTGATGTCATTGTAATAGGTTATCAGGAAAACCTCCTCACCCACAAAGAGGGTTTGGGCACTGAAGAGAAAGGATCGTTCTTCACCTGACCGCATCCGCAGCCTGATCTCCATATCACTCACCCTCTTCATACGTGACAGGAGTCTCATGTTCCTTCGGTTCTGCACCAGGTCAACGTAGAGCTGGATGTCGTCGGAGGTTTTTCCTATTATATCTTCCCTGCTGTAGCCTGTAGTGTCAAGAAATGCCTGGTTAACTTCGATGTACTGCTGCGTCTCGAGATTGCTCAGGGTGATGAGCTGGTTGGTGGAATTAAACGCCAGTTCGGGAATATTGGCTGGAAGGTTGAGTGAAGCAGGAAAGTCTGATAGTGCATCAGTATTCCTGGTTTTCTCCTTGCGTTTTTCCATCTGGGTAAGTGTATCAGGCATCAGAAGTCACGGGCGGCGGTTTAACCCCGGTAAAATTAACGGGTTCTCACTACCAAATATTATCATACCTCGGTTATTAAACGACAGTGGCAGCATTCTTCCCGTAATATTCGCACCACTCGCTAAGGCCACATCTTTCGCATGCAGGCTTGCGTGCAGTACAGATATATCGTCCGTGAAGCAGCAGCCAGTGGTGCGCCAGCGGCCTCTGCTCTGCCGGTATCTCCTTCGTCAGCCTCATCTCTGCATCAAGCGGATTCCTGGCTCCGGGGATCAGGCCGATGCGCCCGGCAACCCTGAAGACATGGGTGTCAACGGCAATGACCGGACTGTTCCATACCACCGAGGTAATGACATTGGCGGTCTTCCTGCCCACACCGGGAAGCTGGGTCAGCTCATCCCTTTCCGAGGGCACCATGCCACCGAAACGGCTGACGATCATTTCAGCCATACCCTTCAGGTGCCTGGCTTTGCTATTGGGATAGGAGCAGCTTTTTATCAGGTCGAAGATCTGCTCCTGCGAAGCCTCTGCCATCGATCGGGCATCAGGATACCTTTCAAACAGGGCGGGAGTGATCAGGTTAACCCTCACGTCAGTGCACTGGGCTGACAATATTACTGCCACCAGGAGCTGGAAGGGATCACTGTAGCGGAGCTCAGTCCCTGCAACGGGCATATTCCCGGCAAACCATCCCAGGACACCCCTGTACCTGTCACCAATCTTCACCGGTTTAATCATTTTATGGGCTGAAAGTAATATATTTTTACTTTTTTTTCCATAATTGTATGCTGATGTGAATTAAATCATGGTAAACAGATAATTCGTTTGTTATTTTTAGGCACCGTGAACCGCATTAAAATCAATACTCCCCAGGGCAGGTCGATGCTTCTTCTGGGCGGTGATGTAAAGGATATAGAGCCGTTATTGCCGGCAGCAGGTATCTTTATCATCACTGACTCAAATGTACATAGCCTTTACGGCAGGATCTTTCCTCCGGGGGTGGTGCTTACCGTTGAGCCCGGAGAACAGAGTAAGACCCTTGGTAAAGCTGAGGAGCTGTGCGGCAGACTGCTGGAGGCAGGAGCAGACCGCTCATCATTCATACTCGGCTTCGGTGGAGGAGTGGTATGCGATCTGGCAGGCATGACAGCCTCTATCTATATGAGAGGCGTGAGACACGGATTTGTCTCAACAAGCCTCCTCTCACAGGTTGATGCCAGCATCGGAGGCAAGACTGCTGTTAACCTTGGTGATTACAAAAATATCATAGGCAGTTTCAAACAGCCTGAGTTCGTCCTCTGCGATTACCACATGCTCTCAACCCTGCCGGAGGAGGAGCTTCAGTCAGGACTCGGGGAGTTGATAAAACATGCGGTGATCAGAGACCGCAACCTCTTCTTTGACATATCCGCATCCATGACGAAGGTTTACGAACGTGATCCTGTCATCCTTGGTGACCTGGTAACCAGGGCTGTAAGGATCAAAGCGTCAGTGGTGAGACGCGATCCTCTCGAGAAAGGTCTGCGGAGAGTGCTGAATTTCGGACATACTTTCGGTCACGTGCTCGAGACCTATTACAGGTTACCTCATGGGGTGGCGGTGACAAAGGGTATGCTGCTCGCCGCTGAGCTCTCAGTATGGACCGGAGATATGCATCAATCCGAACTGAGGATGCTGGAGGCCATGATTGAAAAGACAGGCGTGCTGCCTGACCTCGAACTGCCTTCCAATGTTGTCGGCATGATTTCGCACGACAAGAAGGCTGAGGCTGGTTCAGTCAACATCGTCCTGCTTCGGTCAGTAGGACGGGCGGTAGTAAGAAAGGTGCCGCTGAAAGAGATATCTGCTTTCGTCACTTTTTACCGCGATGGCAGAAAAAAAACAGATGACTAATCAATGGAAAGATGAACACACTAGGAACGGTATTCAGAGTATCAATATTTGGTGAGTCGCATGGGCCTGCCGTGGGGGTGGTCATCGACGGCTGTCCGGCCGGACTCTCTTTCTGGCGTGAGGAGCTCATGGCTGACCTGTCTCGCCGCAAGGGACTTCTCCCCGGCACAACTACCCGCAGGGAGAGCGATGAACCCGAAGTCATAAGCGGGATATACAATAACTTCACCACCGGCAGCCCGCTGGTGGTCTGCACCCGTAACCAGGACTTCAAGCCTGGCGATTACGAGCAGTTTACGAGTATACCGCGGCCCGGTCATGCGGATTTTACCGCCGGATACAAGTACAAGGGCTTCAGCGACATGCGGGGTGGAGGACATTTTTCCGGCCGCCTGACCTGGGGAATGGTGGTGGCCGGCTATTTTGCCAGGAAGATACTCTCGCCGGCTATCATCACCGCCACGCTCAGGGAGGCAGGAGGGGATACAGATATTGCTGCTGCAATAGAGAGAGCATCAGAGACAAACGACACGGTAGGGGGAGTGGTCGAATGTGTCGTGCAGAATGTTCCCAAGGGACTCGGCGAGCCGGCCTTCCTGTCTGTTGAGGCAGCTATTGGCCAGATAGCATTCGGAATCCCTGCCGTCAACGGTGTCGAATTCGGGGCAGGATTCGCCTCGGCAAGAAGCTATGGTTCACTCCACAATGACCCATTTATTGATGCCCGGGGAAAGACCTCCAGCAACAATGCCGGAGGTATCAACGGCGGGATCACCAATGGTAATGACCTGATAATGAGAGTGTCAGTGAAACCTGCTGCCAGTACGGGTGTGCCTCAGAAGACCTTCGATACCGAAAAAGGCGAGATGACCGAGCTTGAGATAACCGGCAGGCATGACACCTGCATTGCAAGGCGTATCCCTGTCATACTTGAATCTGCCGTCGCCATAGGACTGGCGGACCTGCTGCTTACAGACAGGGGAATAAACGGACTGCGCGAGCGCTGACAGGAGAGGAGAAGACCAGAGCCGCAGAGGCTTATTCGAAAGGGTAGTGGACTCACTTCGCAAGTGCTGACGCCTACCCTGCGCAGAGACAGAGAAAACAGATGGCGGTTCAGATGGTCATTGAGAGTATGCGCTCAGTCTTGTCGGTGATACGGTACCTGTCATCAATCCGATAACCCATCACCCATACAACCTCCTCACCTGACAGGAGGAGAAGCACCTTCTCCTTGGCTGTTGCAGGTATCTTGAGATCTATCAGGAAGTCACTGATCTTCTTCGTACGGGTCATGCCCAGTGGCCTGAACCTGTCACCCGGGGCCCACTGTCTTACCGTCAGCGGGAACGTTATCAGTCCCAGGTCAACGCAGGCTGTCAGCCTGCACGGCGGTATCGGTTCATCGGAAGGATGCAGCACCCGCAGGTCAGTGAAGAGGCCTGAGATGTGCATCTCATCAATTGAATGGAACAGCTGATCCGGTGGAGGCCCGTCGCTCTTTTCCGTAACCAGTATCTTTCCCCTGTCAACCAGTATACGGTGGGTGGCGGTATCCATAAACCTGCCTGTGGATGACCGGAGCAGTGAGAGCAGTTCCCCGGCCTGACCGGAGGAGATGTTAAATCTGCGGAACAGCTCATAAATATGCGGCGCTGACGGATGCAGCGCAACAAGGCTGTCAATGTCGGCCTCATAACCATCCTCCCGGCACCTGAATATCTCCTGCCGTATCTTTTCCACGTGGAGATCCAGGATCTCAGAGCTCGATCTGAGGTGACTCATGGTGGCAGTGATGGCATTTCTTGCTCCCGGCCGCACCCTCTCCAGATCGGGGATGACCAGGTGTCTGATCATGTTGCGGGCATACTTCAGACCGGCATTGGAGCTGTCTTCCCTGTATTTGACCTTTTTCTCCTCTGCCCAGGCTGCTATCTCATCCCTCCGTGCAAAGAGCAGAGGCCTGATAACGTTCTGGTGACGTGGACTCATTCCGGTCAGCCCGCTGATGCCGGTGCCCCGGAGAAGGTTGATAATAAAAGTCTCAATGTTGTCGTCAAGGTTATGGGCCACGGCCACAGCATCAAATCCGCCGCGGCTGACCAGGGTTTCAAACCACTCATAGCGCAGCTCGCGGGCTGCCATCTGTACCGATATCTTCCTCGAGGCAGCGTGTCCCAGGGTGTCAAACCTCATTGTTTGCACCTTTATTCCACGCTTTGCCCCGTAGCTGATCACAAACCTCTCATCGCCATCAGACTCCCTGCCCCTGAGAGAGAAGTTACAGTGCGCTATCTCATGGTCAATACCGGCCTCCCTGAACAGAGAGGCCATAACCATTGAGTCTATGCCCCCGCTGACGGCAAGGAGGATCCTGCTGCTTTTGCTGAACAGCTTCTCCCGGGTTGAATATTGGAGAAATTTCTGAAGCATCTCTGACTGACTTGTACAAAGTTAATAATCAACCGGTGAATTGCCATCTGCCTCGGTCATAAACTGAAGCGCCACTGTTGTATTCACAGGAAGGGAATCATACCCGGAGGTTGCGGCTCAAACCCCGGAGGCCGCAGCCTGGGTATGCCGGCCGTATTTATCCATGAACGCTCAGACCACGGAGGCACATTTGGATACCATGCCAGCCTGATCTGTATAGTGTTCAGCACGAGCTGATCGTTTCTTACCCTGACACCAGCACCCAGGGCAGGTATCACATAGAAACTTCCCTCCCTGAACCCGTCACTCGACAGAAACCCGGCATCAGCAAAGGCATAGATTGCAAACCTGAAGCCAATAAGCGGTTTGCTGAAAAAAAGTACCGGTTCAACAGAGGCTGTTACTCTTTCTGTGCCCTTGATCGAGTCATTGCGGAAACCCCTTACGAAATCATTGTTCCTGATGAAGAGAAACTCGTCGGTGTACCTGTTGAACCCACCGGTGTAGTAACTGTTGAAGAATATCCTTATCCTCGAACGGCCTGCACGGATCAGGGGGGTGAAATACCTGAGACTGGCCTGAACAACACCCTGCTCAGCCTCCTCTTCGTTAATGAATGACGAGTAACCGAGGCCACCGTACAGATAGCCTGCCCGATTGAAGAGATTGCCGAAGGCCAGCTTCATCCCGGCAAAGGTTCTCCATTTGTACTCATTCTTCTCCCTGCCGCCCATCACCTCTACCATGTAACCGTATGGTATATCCTCTGTGCGCCCGTAACTGTATATCAGTGAGGTATTGATAAACCTCTGTGAGGTCAGGCTGAGACTGCCGGTCCACTGCTGGTAGTTTTGCAGCCGGTAGTAGGAGAAGTCGTCTATTTCCGGCCTGGCAAAGACATTATTGTGGATATACCGTACGCCGGTAATAATACGTGTTACGCTCTTTCTGTCCACCATAAATGATCTCGCTGCCCAGTAGTCATGCCTGATAAACTTCAGCGGCACAGCTGTCTGCATGGTGTCAAGATCTTCAGTGGTACGAGTCATACTAAGCGAGGCAGACCAGGCATACCTGGTTTCTGAGGTGACGAAATCACGGTTATACTGACCCCTCAGGCAGCTCGCCCCGAGTCCGTCAGAGAATCCCAGCTCCAGGTCGGAGAAGGAGCGGGCTATATTCCTTACTGAATAGTTGATGCCGAAGCCCGGCCAGGGATACTTATTGAAATCGTAAGGCATTGAAAGTGAAAGCTCATGACCCAGTCCCGCAAAGTTCCTGTCGAAGGCCCTGAGTATTCCTGATTTCAGCTCATCAACACTGGCGCTGACACCGTAGGGGTAGTTTTCGCGCACGATGATTGCAACATCGGCGTAAGTACTGTCAACAGGAACAATAGTAATGCGAGCGTCATCAATATATGGCAGTTGCCGTAGCAGCCTTTCATTGTCAGCCATCTCCTGCGGCGAGATGGTATCTCCTTCCCGGAACAATATATATTGGTTCAGGATAAACCGTTTGGTCTTGGTGTAGGTAGAGTTCATCACCTTCTCGGTGCGGGAAGGGTCATACGTGGCAGGATTGTCGATAGAGGTACCAAAGGCGTCAAGCCTTACCAGCTCACGGTTTCTGATGATCTTTCCTCTATAGTCTTCATATGGTGCCGTACTTGTCATGTTCTCCCTGGCGGAGCCGGGAGGAGCGTGGCTGACAATGAGCATGTCATAGAGGAGACTGGTGAAACGCCTCCTCTCCGCCTTTACCTTCAGCGAATCGTAAAAGGCACGTGAGAGTGTGTCCCTCGGCAGCTCCTGGGCAGAGGACTCCACGACCGGGAAGATCGAGAAAATGAATATTAGAAAAACTAAACGCAGATAAGGGTTCCTATTTGCACACGGCTTCACGTCTGTTTTGAATTGGCATCCAGAACATCGTCAGAGTTAAACTGGAATCCCAGTCTCTTACCCGTTATAAGCCTTGAGTGCTGTATCTTCGATTCCGCCTGCCCCACAGAGGCAATCTTTACAGTGTCGTAGGGTGGTACCAGAAGATCAAACTCGAGGGAATAGTTAATGGCAGTATAGACTATCTTCTGAAGTGATTCGGTGCTGAAGGCTTCATTGCCGAAGTTGGTGAAGAGCATACCCATCTGCCTCTTGCCTTCTACGAAATACTGGTTTTCATGGTTGATGAAGATACGGGCAATGAGGTATCCCAGGTCATCGAGTCTCGTATATTTAAATGAATCGGCCAGGAAATTGTAGATGTTTATGATACCGATGTAGGCGTTGAATTTATTTTTCTGGATGTAGGCTGTCTTCCACGCCGGATGTTCACGGTCAAACTGGAAGATATTGGAGTGCATGCTGAAAAGAAGCATGTCGGCAGATACCATCAGCTGGGCATCAAAGTTGCTCCTGTCAGTATATTCCAGGTGTATCCTGGGATCAATCCCGGTAAGCTGACCGTTTATCTCCTTTGCAAGATTCTTCAGTATATCCTTGACCATCATGAAAGCGGTCGCAGTATTGTCGAACACTACCTGTTTAAGTACTGACTTGCTTTTGAGGTTATCGACTATCATTCCCTTTCTGCGGGCTGTCTCTTCCGTCATGATCAGATGTTTTGGTTCACCGAATAAATTTAGTGATAAATTTGATATCGAATCCGGACCTGCGCATCAATAAGCCCTTGCAAAGAGCACCCTTCTGTGTGAAGGTTTGCCTGTCAGTATACACCTGCCCTCTTCGTCTGGATTATTGAAGGGCAAGGCTCGAACAGTGGCCTTGGTAAGATTCTTGATCTGCTCCTCTGTCTCCGCAGTGCCGTCCCAGTGCGCCATAACAAAACCACCCCTGTTCTCAATGATATCACAGAACTCCTCCCAGCTGTCGCAGCTGTAGGTGTTCTGCTCCCTGAATGCCAGTGCCTTACTGTATATGTTCTGCTGTATCTCATCCATGAGTGCCGTGACATGCTCAACGATGCCGGCACGCGCTATTGTCTCCTTGGTAAGGGTATCACGGCGCGCCACCTCCACGGTGCCCTCCTCAGCATCGCGCGGGCCTATCGCCAGCCTGACCGGCACCCCCTTGAGCTCATGTTCTGCAAATTTGAAGCCCGGCTTTTGTGTGTCACGGTCGTCATACCTGACTGTAAGGCCTGCCTTCTCAAGCGAAGCCTTGAGTTCAAGAGCTATGGAAGATATGGTATCCAGCTGTTCACTGCCCTTGTAGATGGGTACAATGACCACCTGTATCGGTGCCAGCTTCGGCGGAAGAACCAACCCGTTATTGTCAGCATGAGCCATCACCAGCGCTCCTATGAGCCTCGTAGTGACTCCCCAGGAGGTGGCCCATACATAGTCGAGTTTTCCCTCCCTGTTTGTGAACCTGACATCAAATGCCCTGGCAAAATTCTGGCCGAGGAAGTGGCTTGTGCCACCCTGCAGCGCCTTGCCGTCCTGCATAAGCGCCTCTATTGTATAGGTGTCTATGGCACCGGCAAACTTTTCACTCTCGGTCTTGACACCCCTGACAACAGGTACTCCCATGAAATTCTCCACGAAATCGGAATAGACCCCGAGCATCCTTAGGGCCTCCTCCTGCGCCTCCTCCCTGGTGGCGTGAGCCGTATGACCCTCCTGCCAGAGAAATTCAGTCGTGCGGAGAAAGAGCCTGGTACGCATCTCCCACCTCACAACATTGGCCCATTGGTTGATGAGCAGCGGCAGGTCACGATATGACTGGATCCAGTCCTTGTAGGTGCTCCAGATAATCGTCTCTGAAGTAGGCCTTACTATCAACTCCTCCTCAAGCCTGGCATCCGGGTCCACAATAATGCCGGAACCGTCGGGAGCGTTCTTGAGACGGTAATGCGTAACTACAGCACACTCCTTGGCAAACCCTTCAACATGAGCAGCTTCCCTGCTGAAAAATGACTTGGGAATAAACAGGGGAAAGTAGGCATTGACATGCCCCGTAGCCTTGAACATCCTGTCGAGCTCAGCCTGCATCTTCTCCCAGATGGCGTAACCGTACGGCTTGATCACCATGCAACCCCTGACCGCCGAGTTCTCTGCCAGATCAGCCTTTATCACCAGATCATTGTACCACTGCGAATAATTTTCCTCCCTGTTTGTAAGAAACCTGGCCATGCCTCTGCTTTACTGTTTATATTTGTTAAACGGATAAAAGATTGCGTAAAAATAGACAAATCTTGCATACGAAAAATAGAGCCCGGGTGGGAAGAACGAAATTTCACACAGCGGACAGATTAACAGACCGGCAGCAGGCAAAAGGATGAATGCGGTGGGATGGGATTTATACCAAAACAGGCTTATTATCATGGAAAATGATATTTATGTGCCGAACAGGCCATTCTTGGTACGAAATTTGTGTATTTTTGGTATGGATAATAACAGGAGGTGAAATGAAAAAGTTTTTTTACATAATCCCGGTGATACTTCTGACAGCAAGCTCGTGCTCTTCACTGCGATTTACGGGAGCTGTCAGCGATGACCTTTATTACAGGCCTTCAGATCAACCGGTAGTGGTTGAAAAAAGCACCGCAGTGGTCAGAGACGCTGACCAGACCTGGTATGACAACATGTTTGCAGCCGACACCCTGATAGCTGATGAATATATCGCTGAAAACGAATACGTTGACTATGCCTCCGCCGGCGAAGCCACCGTTATCAACAACTATTACGGAAGCAGTGCAGCCGAAAGGATATATCTCTTCAACAATGACTACTTCTATCCTTACTGGAGAGATCCGTTCTACTTCTCACCGTTCTCAATGAGTTTCGGACTGGGGTACGGGTACTACGGTTCATACGGTTATCCCTACTGGGGGTATGACCCTTTCGGGTATGACATGTATCGTCCCTATTCGTATTATCCGTATTACTCATCCTACTATTCACCATACTACTCGCCGTGGGGAGGATATTATACTCCCTGGTATTCCGGTTATGCTTACCCCTCATATTATTACAGCGATGACGTCAGGCCTTCGGTCGCCCGCAGGGGCGGTTACAGCAGCACGGCCCGCGGTTCATATACAACATCCGATGCCAGGAGAAAGGCAGCTGATGCATCTGTCGGTTCAGGAACCATAACCAGCAGGAGGGTGCCTTCGACTGCTGACCAGAACACAGGTACTGCCGCAGGATCACGCAGGGAGATGCCGGTAACAGGCACAACCACCAAGGCCGCAGCAGCTGAAAGCACCGTGTCAAGACCGGAATATACCCGCAGGGAGGCCACAGGCAATACCATACAGAACCAGAGCAGAACTCAGTCACAGGTCGGAGCTGAGACTCAGACCAGGACACAGTACCAGGCAACTCCCGAGGGTCAGACACAGAGTCGCGCCCGTACAGGCCAGTCACAGGAGCCGGGGAGGACACAGGCAGTAAACCAGGTGGTGAACAGGCCCCAGTATCAGACCACGGAGAGAAGCTACACCCCGAGTTACAGTAACCCGAGGATGAATTCACGACCCTCATACAACACCACCAGGAGCACCACGCCAAATCCGGCATACAACAGTACCACCGCTCCGGTCACCAACAGCAACCGTTCATCGGTGCCGACACGCAGCAGCTCACAGGGTTACACCCCGTCGAGATCATCTTCGCCGTCGGTTACCTACTCCACCCCTTCACGCAGCAGCTCATCATCATCAGGTTATAACAGGAGCAGCAGCGGATCATCATACTCGGGAGGACGAAGCAGCTACAGCTCCGGAGGATCATCACGGTCATCGGGAGGAAGCTATAGCTCCGGCTCATCATCTTCTTCGACCTCCTCATCCTCTTCATCATCCTCTACCTCCTCATCATCAGGCGGCAGAAGGAGATAATATGACATTCCTGTTCCTTGTGACTATGTTCCGCAAAAAGCAGGAGCACAAGGAATTGTATATCAAAAAAAAAGGAAATGAAACTTGCAGGAGAAAGTGCTGACAACAGGATTTGACTGAATTGGTTCATGCAAGTTCCATCTGCCCAACAAAACAAATAATATATAACCGAATGAAACCAAGGATCTTAATAGCCGCCACTCTGATGCTTGTCGCCTCCGCGGTCGCAGCCCAGACACTCGATGATGCATTGAGGTATTCAAGGATTTTCTACCAGGGTACCGCCAGGTTCAACGGCATGAGCGGTGCCTTCACGGCACTGGGAGGAGACCTCTCTGCAGTGGCACTGAACCCTGCCGGCGCAGGTGTCTTCCGCTCAACGGAGATAGCCATCTCACCAAACCTGATGTTCCGTTCGTTGAATACCAACTTCAACGGCTTCAGCAATGACAAAAGCGCCTCCGACTTTAAACTGGGCCAGGTGGGAGTGGTATCATCACTTTCTACAGGCAGGAAGTCAGGGCTGACAAACCTCAACTTTGCATATACCCTGAACCGTACCAATAACTTTTACCGGTATGCGGTGATAGACGGCATAAGTGATAACTCTTCCATGGCCGACTTCTGGGCGCTGCAGGCAGATGGTTACAATACCTGGGAGCTGGAAGGTATGCCGTGGGTTGCCTACGACTCTTACATGATAGACACACTCTCCGGACAGTTTACCGAATATGCCTCCATCTTCTCCTACTACGGAGATATAGAACCCGGTTACGGTCAGAAGATGAAAAGGACCATTGATAACTACGGTTATACCAACGAACACAACATTGCTATAGGGGCAAACATCAGTGACAGGTTCTACCTGGGAGCCGCATTCGGGATCACCGGCCTCTCCTATACCAGCCACTACCTGCATTCGGAGATCGATGATGCAGACATGATATTCGATTTCGAGGACTTCTCATATACAGATCATTTCGTGGCCAGCGGCGCCGGATTCAATTTCAAGCTGGGAGCAATAGTGAGACCTATTGAATCTCTTAGGCTCGGACTGAGTTTCACAACCCCGACGGTATACACAGTTGATGAATGGTTTTACAACAACTTCACCGCCTTCCTCAATAATGACACCCCTGGTGATTTCAGTGATGACATAGACTATTCGAGTGAATCAGGTGAGCTGACCTACAGGTACCGCATCACCACTCCCTACCGTATCAACGCAGGGATTGCATACCAGGTCGGTAATTTTGCTATCCTGAGCGCTGATTACGAATTTATTGACTACGCCACTGCCAGGCTGAGCAGGGGAACAGACGGCTATGATTTCTATACCGAGAATGAAGATCTCAAATCAGAACTGGGATCCGCCGGTAACCTGAGACTGGGTGCCGAGGTGCGTCTGGGAGCACTATACCTGCGGGGCGGATACAGCCACTACGGCTCCTCGTTTCGTGAGGGCACCCTTAATGAGAGTGCAACCAATAACGGTTACAGTACCGGCATAGGCTTCAGGCAGAACAAGTTTTATATTGACCTGTCAATGGTATGGCTGAACGGCAGTGAAAGCTATATGTTGTATCCCGATGATCCGAGAAGCAATCCTCTCTATCGCAGTGATCCGGTTTACATTGATACAAATGACAAATATCTTTCAGCAACATTAGGTTTTAAATTCTGATAGTTGGTTATTATTGACGGTTTTCCAGGGACCCCTGCAGCAATGCCCGGGTCCCCGGTCCGTTATTGAGCAGTATGTCAATGATGCTCATCCTTTCCGTAAAACCGTACCTCTCGCTGAAAACCTGGGTGTAGGGAAGGGCTTTATATCCTGGAACAGAGACCGCTCTCTTGGGTGTTATTTTGTAACGGTAATCCTCCTCCACCATTCCCTCCCCGATGAACTCATCAGTGAATGATATCCGGACTTCCAACCCTGCAGCATCACAGATCTTCCTCATAGCATTGTCATTGAGATCGAGAAGGAACTTATGTTTTTCCGAGATAACGCTCTCGATGATATCATAATAGTATTCATAAAAAGGAGCAGCAGCATAGGAGGAGGTAATGCCTCTCAGGTGCAGTTCCTGCCATCGCCGGCTGTTGTCGATGCGGAGCTCCCTCAGGGGTGTCTTGTGGAAGGAGCCCCGAAGAACCGGGACTGTTAGCTGGAGAGGTCCGTTGGGCCCCAGGATCATACACCTGTTGCGGTAGGTCTGCTTTATGTAATTTTCATGTTTCTCTATCACAACATCTTCAGACCGGGCTACCAGGCTGAAATATTCGGCCGGAGGAAAATAGGCAGTGGAAAGAAGTACCCTGCCCCTCATAACCCATATAGCCTGTTTATCCTGCTGGCTGAGAAGCCGGCCCCGAATCCGTTATCGATATTAACGACTGTCACCCCGGCAGCGCAGCTGGTCATCATGGCCAGCAGTGCCGAAAGACCTTCGAAGGAGGCTCCGTAACCCACACTCGTGGGTACCGCAATGACAGGCATGTTCACCAGTCCGCCCACAACACTGGCCAGGGCGCCCTCCATCCCGGCTATCACAATTGATACCCTGCATGAACGTATCTCAGGCAGCTTGTCAACGAGACGGTGTATGCCTGCAACCCCTGCATCATATATCCTCACAACATCATTGCCGAGCAGCTCGGCTGTGACAGCAGCCTCCTCCGCCACCGGTATGTCAGAGGTGCCAGCAGTGATCACGGCAATCTTTGTCGGGGGAGGGACGAGCTCCTTCCTGTTTATGCTGATTATCCTTGCCGTCTCGTAATAGACGGCTTCGGGAAAGGCGTGGCGCAGATGTTCATACATCTCCCGCGGGGCCCTGGTGCCAATGATGTTGTTCCCATGCTCATCCATGACCCTGAAGATGGCCTCCACCTGTTCTGCCGTCTTGCCGGCGCAGTAGACTATCTCCGGGTAACCGGTACGGAGCTCGCGGTGATGATCTATACGTGCGAAACCGAGATCGCTGTACGAAAAATCACGGAGCTTCTCCATGGCCTCCTCAACGGATACCGATCCGACGCTTATCCCTTTAAGTATCTTTTCCAGTTCTACGGCATTCATGTTATGCTTCTCTTATGTCCATACTACCGCTGCGGTAACCCTCCAGGTCAATGGTTACGTACCTGTAACCCGATTTCTTTATCGCAACAATTATCTTCTTTCTGGTCTCTTCATCCAACATTCGTGCAAGCTCTTCCCTCCTGAATTCTATCCTTGCCAGCTCTCCGTGTACCCTCACCCGTGCGCCGGCAAATCCCAGTGCTGAAATTCTCGTCTCAGCTTCGTGTGCCTTTCTGAGATCACTGACGGTGACTGTGGTGCCGTGAGGGAAACGGGTCATGAGGCAGCTGTTTGATGGCTTGTCACTCACCCCCAGCCCGGCTTCCCGTGCAAGCTCCCTGATCTCACCTTTTGTAAGTCCTGCCTCTGCCAGCGGGCTCCTGATGCCAAGTTCCTTCAGGGCTCTCTTGCCCGGTCTGTGCTCGTGGAGATCATCAGCATTGGTGCCGTCAAAAACTGTGTCAAACCCGCTCTCTGCAGCTGCTGCAATAATCGCTCCCATCAATTCTCTCTTGCAAAGATAGCAGCGTTCCGGCGGATTGTCACCCAGCGATGCCGGTATTGCCACGCTGATCTCCCTCTGTTCTATTGACAGGCTCCTGCAGAACAGGGCAGCATCTTTCAGCTCATCGTCAAACATATATGGTGTCCTGACCGTCAGGGCCATCACCCTGAAGCCGGGTACCGATGCTGCCACGCTTGCAAGAAAGGTGCTGTCAGTGCCCCCTGAGAGGGCTATGACAGCTGCCCCGCTCTCAGCGATCAGCGACCTGAGTCTTTCAAGTTTTTCCCGGCTGCTCATTCCTGCTCCTGCGCTGCTGCTGTTATCTCCTGAATGATCTGCTTCATAGGCAGCCCTGTCACCCTGGCTATCTCTGCACACCGGTCAGCCTCAGGCTTGACCGAGACGAGCCTGTTATTGTAATATGATTTTTTGATGACAACAGTTCCGTATCGCGTCTCCATCTCCTCAAACTCCCGGTGAAGCGTCTCTTTCATGACGGGGGCCACCCTGAGACCTATTGTGGTCGATTCGGTGAAGAGAATCTCTCTCATGGCATCCAGGTGCTCCTCACCGCAGATCACGCTCAGGGTATATGCCGGTCTTCCCTTTTTCATGATGACCGGAGTGAACCAGACATCACCGGCGCCGGCAGCAAACAGTCTTCCGGAGATATGTTCCGACATCTCGGGGTTCATATCGTCAATATTGCATTCCACCAGCAGGGCATTGTGGCCCCTGGGCCGTTCCTCTGCACTCTCTGCCAGGATGATCCTGAGGATGTTCGGCCGCGACGGGTTATTCTTCTGCCCGATACCGTAACCACTCTTCGTGATAACATATGAGATATCAGCCGGCAGGGGCTCTGCCATGGCAGCAATAATTGCAGCCCCGGTAGGTGTTGTTGCCTCAAAATCAACTCCCCCGGAGTGTACCGGGAATCCGCTGATGATCCGGGCCGTGGCAGGGGCGGGGACAGGCATCACTCCGTGTGCGCATCTGACCATCCCGCCGCCAAGCTCCAAAACAGATACATATACCCTGTCAACCGCAAGTGCCTCAAAACATATTGCAGCACCCACAATGTCAATAATCGAATCTAAGGCACCGACCTCGTGAAAATAGATCTCACTGACCGGTTTGCCGTGCACGGCTGCTTCAGCTTCAGCTATATGCCTGAAGATTCCCAGAGCCGTACCCTTAATCTTACTGCTGAGAGAACTGCCGTTGATAATCTTCTCTATGTCGGCAAGGTTTCTGTGCGGATGACGATGTGCTGAGGCTTTCTCCGGCTCAGGATCACCGTGATGATGACTGTGATTATCCTCATGATTGCTACCGCCGGCATGCTCACGGCCGTGATCGTCGCGGTGCTCATGGTCACTGTGATGAGTGTGTATGTGACCTCTGTCCGGATCATCATCCTGGTTCTGATCATGGCTGTGGTTCTGATCATGGCTGTGGTTCTGATCATGGCTGTGGTTCTGATCATGATCGTCTTCCATCATCACGGTAACCCTCGTTCCTGTGATGCCGTGCCTCTGGTCAGCAGTTATCTCAAGATGCCATCCCTGCAGCTCCAGTTTATTCAGCCCCTCAATCAGGATATCGCGGTCGACTCCCAGGTCGAGCATCGCTCCCAGGTTCATGTCGCCACTTATTCCAGAAAAACAGTCGTAAATAGCAATCCTCATCATTAGGTTTTTTTAACATTCGGTTATCCCTTGGTAACGTGGCGCACTGCCTTGCACTCAGGCTGCTAATATAAGAATACGGTGGCTATATATTAAAAAAAATGTTTATTTTGCACACTCTCATTTTTGGGGTAATAAAAGATACAGAAGGGTATGAAAAGACGTAAGTTCCTGCGCAGCTCACTCGGTGCCGGAGTGGCAGCAGGTGCCATGATGAGTTTTGGCCGGTATGAAAAACTGTTTGGAGGCAAACCGCTACCCTCAGGAGCCAACTATGATCTTGTGGCTGTCATGGGCGGAGAGCCAGCAGCTATGTTTGATCTCGGCATTCAGGCAATGGGAGGAATGGGTACCTTCGTCAGCAAGGGACAGAAGGTCCTTTTAAAGCCGAATATCGGATGGGATGTTGTACCTGATAAAGGTGCAAATACTAATCCTGCTCTCGTCAGGAGGATCATTGAACACTGCCTGAGGGCAGGAGCCAAAGAGGTATATATCTTCGACAACACCTGTGACAACTGGGTCAAATGCTACAAGAACTCCGGTATAGAGCAGGCAGCAAAGGATGCCGGTGCAAAAATGGTTCCCGGGGGTTCGGAGAGCTACTACCAGGAGGTGACCATCCCCAACGGAAAGAAGCTCACCAAAACCAAGGTACATGAACTGGTGCTCAGCAGTGATGTTTTTATCAATGTGCCGGTACTCAAGCATCACAGCTCTGCCAGGATGACCGGAGCACTGAAAAACATGATGGGCGTTGTATGGGACCGTGGTTACTGGCACAGGAACAATCTGAACCAGTGCATCGCTGACTATACTCTCTTTGACAAAAAGCCTGCATTGAATATTATGGATGCCTATAATGTTATGATGCGCAACGGTCCCCGCGGTGTCTCGGTGGGAGACCTCTCAAACATGAAATCCCTGATGATCTCCACCGACTGGGTGGCCATTGATGCTGCAGGTGCCAAACTGATGGGCAAAGAGCCGTCATCAATTGAACATATAGCCCTGGCTGCAGCAATGGGCGCAGGCAAGATGGACCTCTCGTCAATGAACATCCACAGGATGAAAATGTAGCAGTTGATGAGGTCATCGGCACTCAGACATATACGAACGTTATTTTCAGTACTCGTACTCCTGATATTTGTTTATCTTTTCATTGATTACAGGGGAACACTGGGAGAGAATGCCTTCGGCCCGATATTGTACCTCCAGTTTGCACCCTCCCTGCTCAAGTTTATCATCGCCGGTGTGGCAGCCTCCACAGGTTTTATTGTGATCATTATTCTTACTCTTATCACCGGGAGGACATATTGTTCTTTTCTATGCCCGCTGGGGATACTTCAGGATCTCTTCAGCCGCATGGGAGGTATGATCAAAAGACGTTTCCGGAGATACGGCTTCAAAAAGCCATACACATGGCTCCGTTACTTCATACTTGTGCTGACTGCCGGAATACTGCTCCTCGGTGGCGTCTATGTACTTACCATCCTTGATCCCTACAGCATCTTCGGCAGGTTTATGACCTATTTTGCACAGCCGGTTGTTTTGCTGATCAATAACCTCCTGGCCTCACTGCTGGGCAAGTTTGATATATACACTCTTTACAGGATAGACATCGTTGCCTATGAGCTGGCAGCATACTTTATTCCCGTGGCGTTTCTATTCCTTGTAGGCCTTCTGGCCTTCAGGTACGGAAGACTGTACTGCAACACCGTCTGCCCTGTGGGTACTTTCCTGGGCCTTCTGAGCAAGTTATCGATTTTCAGGATTCGGTTTGAAGAGGAGAAGTGTACCCGGTGCGGGAGATGCGCCATGGCATGCAAGTCGTCATGCATTGACTTCCTCAACAAACATATTGATGTAAGCAGGTGCGTCAACTGTTTCAACTGCCTTGACAGCTGCAGTGAAAATGCCATGTCTTACGGTCCTGTGCGCCTCCGGCGCAGCACAACAAAGGAGGATACAGACCCCTCCAGGCGCAATTTCATCACCGGTTCAATACTACTACTCACCGGGGCTTCCCAGCTGGTACGTGCCCAGGATGATCCGCCTGTACCAACAAAGGACTCCACTGTCAGGGAGGACAGGCTCTATCCGGTCTCCCCGCCCGGGTCAGTAAGCATTGAATCATACATATCAAGATGCACAGCCTGCTCCCTCTGCATCATTGCTTGCCCTACCAATGTCCTGCAGCCCTCTGTCAGTGAATTTGGCTTTGCCAGTATCATGCAGCCGCGAATGGACTTTCACACGGGATTTTGCAATTATGACTGCAACCGCTGTACCGATGTCTGCCCCACGGGAGCCATTATGCCCCTGATGATTGAGGCCAAGAAACTGACACAGATAGGCAAGGCAGTATTTATAAAGGAGAACTGTATAGTCCATACTGAGCAGACAGCCTGCGGAGCCTGCTCCGAACACTGTCCTACAAAAGCCTGTCATATGGTGCCATATGAAGGAAAACTGCTCATCCCGGAGGTGAGGGACGAGATATGCATCGGATGCGGCGCATGTGAATATGCATGCCCTACAAAGCCATACAAGGCTATATTTGTCGACGGAAATCCGACTCACGAGGCAGCCCTCATGCCTGAGTCAGAGGAGCTGGAGGCCACTCCGGACGAATTTCCCTTCTGACGCTCACTGCAACGCCCTGTTGGAGGCAACCGAGAGCCCCCTCCATGCCTGTTTTAAAAAAACCGAAAACATGATAATTGTCCTGTAAGACGGCGCTAAATACCGTTAATTTGCGCTATCTTTTTTTTCGGAAATTAAATACCGTTTGTTTTATGAAACCTACACATATTGAGCATATTGGAATTGCTGTAAATTCAATAGCAGAAGCAATTCCATTCTATGAGAAGGTGCTCGGCCTCAAATGCTACAACATTGAGGAGGTGGCTGATCAGAGGGTCCGGACAGCCTTTTTCATGATAGGCCAGACCAAGATAGAACTGCTGGAGTCTACCGATCCTGAAGGACCGATAGGTAAATTCATTGAGAAGAGGGGAGAAGGGATACACCACATAGCCTATGCCGTCGAAAGCATTGAAGAGCGCCTCCGGGAGGCGGAAGAGGCAGGCATCAGACTCATTGACGCCGCACCGCGACGCGGTGCGGAAGGACTGAGCATTGCCTTCCTTCATCCGAAGTCAACTTTTGGCGTTCTGACCGAATTGTGTGAAGACAGTGAAAGAGATAACAATAAACAATAAGGGTTGATGAAGAGTCAGGATAGAATTAAGCAGCTCCTTGATTTCAGGGATAAAGCACGTAAGGGCGGAGGCGAAAAACGCATTCAGGACCAGCACTCCAAAGGCAAGCTCACGGCCAGGGAACGTATTACAATGTTGCTCGATGAGGGCAGCTTCGAAGAGTACGACATGTTTGTCACGCACCGTACGGAGGACTTCGGCCTGGCCGACAAGAAATTTCTCTCTGACGGGGTGATCACTGGCCACGGCACCATTGACGGCAGGGTGGTCTATGTCTTTGCTCAGGATTTTACCGTATTCGGAGGCTCCCTGTCGGAAACATTTGCCCAGAAGATATGCAAGATAATGGACCAGGCCATGCAGGTGGGCGCACCTGTGATAGGTATCAATGACTCCGGCGGAGCGCGTATCCAGGAGGGAGTGAGGAGCCTGGCCGGTTATGCCGAGATCTTTGAGAGGAATATACTGGCATCAGGGGTGATACCCCAGATATCCGCCATTTTCGGCCCCTGTGCCGGCGGCGCAGTCTATTCACCGGCGCTGACCGACTTCATAGTGATGAGCCGCAAGAGCAGCTATATGTTTGTGACAGGCCCGAAAGTGGCAAAGACAGTCACAGGAGAAGATATCTCCATTGACGATCTCGGCGGGGCTGATGTCCATGCTACAAAATCAGGGGTTGCTCACTTTACTGTGGATGAAGAACAGGAGGGTCTCGACCTCATCAGGAAACTGCTCAGCTTTATGCCTCAGAACAATCTTGAGGAACCGCCGCAGACAGAGTGCGATGACCCTATTGACAGGCTCGAGGATGACCTTAATGACATCATTCCGGAAAGCCCCAGCCAGCCCTATGATGTCAAGGATGTCATCATTCGCGTGGTCGACTATCATGAATTTGTAGAGGTTCATGAAGCCTATGCAAAGAACATCGTTGTCGGTTTTGCGAAGTTCGACGGCATGCCCGTCGGGATCGTAGCCAACCAGCCCGCTCACCTGGCAGGAGTGCTTGACATCGAAGCCTCAAGGAAAGCAGCGAGGTTCATACGGTTCTGTGACGCCTTCAATATCCCCATCGTTACTTTTGTTGATGTTCCCGGCTTCATGCCCGGCTCAAAACAGGAGTATGGCGGCATTATCATTCACGGGGCCAAACTGATGTTTGCATACGGCGAAGCCAACGTGCCCAAGGTGACAATAACCCTCAGAAAATCATACGGAGGAGCTCATTGCGTCATGTCATCAAAACAGCTCAGAGGTGACCTTAACTATGCCTGGCCGACGGCAGAGATAGCAGTGATGGGACCACACGGAGCCATAGAGATACTTGACGGTAAGGCTATCAGCGAAATAGAAGACCCGGCTGAACGCCAGGAATTCGTTCTGAGGAAGGAGGAAGAATACCGCATGAAGTTCGCAAATCCCTATGAGGCAGCAAAATACGGGTACATCGATGATGTCATTGAACCCCGGAATACCAGGTTCAGGATTATAAGGGCCCTCAGAACTCTCATGACAAAAAAGGATCCGGGACCTATGAAGAAACATGGTAACATTCCACTCTGACAATATATGACAATGCACTCACTGTTATTCGCCGGGGCTGCAGCAAGCCTTGATCCCCTTGCCTGGACCATCGTGGTGGTCGGCATAAGTATAGTGTTTCTTTCACTGCTGGTAGTATATTTCTTTTTCAGGTATATACTCACTTATATCCTGAACTTTAAGCTGAAGAGCTTTGCGCGTAAAAAGGGAATTGACCCGGCCGAAATACAGACAGCAAGGACAATTCAGTCAGGAGAGGTCAACGCTGCAATAGCCATGGCACTCTACCAGTATTTCAATGAACTTCATGACGTGGAAAGCGGCATAATAACAATCAAGCGTGTCTCCAGGCACTACTCACCATGGAGCTCGAAATTGTACAATATGAAAAACCTTTAGGATCACCATAACCGAAGAACAGATGAAACTTGCATGAGCAGCAGCTCACAGAAGGATGTGATTATAGTTTTTTAATGCAAGTTCCATTCGACCAATAAAATAGAAATTATTTAATCGAATGAAAAACTACAAGTTCAAGATCAACGGAAACCAGTATGAGGTTGAGGTGCTCGATATCGATGACAACATTGCAAGGATAGAGGTCAACGGGACACTCTACGAAGTGGAGATGCAGCACGAGATCCCCAAGATTAAGACCGTGGTCACGGGTGCAGCGGTACAGGCAAGACCGCCAAGGGAGGCAAAACCAGCCCCCGTAAAAGCCTCTGCCGGCAAGGCTGCAGATGTCAGGGCTCCACTCCCCGGGGTCATTATCCAGGTCCTTGTCAGGCCGGGCGACGACGTGAATGCCGGCCAGACATTGTGTACCCTCGAGACGATGAAGATGGAAAATGCCATTAAGGCAGAGATTGCAGGCAAGGTCACCGCTGTAAATATCGCTCCCGGACAGTCTGTCCTTCAGGATGAGGTTCTAATTGTAATCGGTTAATGATGGCAAAGAGAAAGACGTGGACAATGCTTGCCCTGCTGGTGATAACCTCGCTGGCATGGCTGGCATTCGTCAAGCCTGAACACGACAGGCATAAGGTGCAGACAGAAGCAGGAATTGAAGTCAGTGCTGCCCTTCCTCAGTACCAGCCGGACAACCAGACAGAAGAAGGATTGCTGGCAGGCCTGAAGCAATTCTGGGCTTTCACCGGATTCCGTAATGTGACTTCAGGTCACCTGATTATGATTCTTATAGGTCTGACTTTTATCTACCTGGCCATAAGATATGAATATGAACCGTTGCTGCTGGTACCCATTGGGACAGGAATACTGATCGGGAACATCCCCCTCTTTACCGATGGCGGGATGAACCTTCAGGTGGGCATCTACCAGCAGGGAAGCGTACTGAACTACCTCTATTTCGGGGTGCTCAAGGGAGTGTATCCTCCACTGATCTTCCTGGGCATAGGTGCCATGACCGACTTTTCTTCGCTTATCTCCAACCCCAGATTGCTCCTCCTGGGCGCCGCCGCACAGGTCGGGATATTCATAACATTCATAGGAGCTCTCCTGCTTGGATTTGCCCCCCCTGAGGCCGGAGCAATAGGTATAATCGGAGGAGCTGACGGCCCCACGGCTATATTTATCTCTTCCAGGCTGGCCAACGGGATGAACCTGCTGGCTGACGGCACCGCGGTGAAAAACCTTATAGGTCCCATCGCCATAGCAGCATACTCTTACATGGCACTCGTGCCTGTCATTCAGCCTCCGATCATGAGACTCCTCACCAGCAAGAAAGAGAGGCTGATACGTATGAAGCCACCCCGCGCTGTCACCAAGACCGAAAAGATACTCTTCCCTATATTCGGACTGCTGCTTACCTGCTTTATCTCACCAAGTGCGCTTCCACTCCTCGGTATGCTCTTCTTCGGAAACATACTCAAAGAGTCAGGCGTGACAAAACGGCTCGCAGAGACGGCACGCACATCCCTTATAGATATCGTCACGATCATGATTGGTCTGACCGTAGGTGCCTCCACACAGGCCGACGTCTTCCTGACCAAAGAGTCTATCCTGATATTCGGACTGGGAGCAGGTGCTTTTGCCATCGCCACAACCACGGGTGTACTCTTCGCCAAAGGTATGAACCTGTTCCTGTCTGACGACAGCAAGATAAATCCGCTCATAGGTAACTCCGGAGTATCGGCAGTGCCTGACAGTGCACGCGTGTCTGAGGCAGAAGGACTCAAGGCTGACAAGACGAACCACCTCCTGATGCATGCCATGGGTCCAAACGTTGCCGGCGTTATCGGATCTGCCATCGCCGCAGGGATTCTTCTGAGTTACCTCGGATAATTTTTGTTAAGTTTGTTAAAAATTCCCCTGAAACATGGAGATG
>CAZFIF010000003.1:0-44521 GCA_964519065.1 uncultured Rikenella sp. | reverse complement strand
TCAGGAGTCTCGCGCAAAATCAGCGACAATACCATCTTCCTCAGGAGTCTCGCGCAAAATCAGCGACTATACCTATCTACACCAGGGGTCTCAGGCAAATGCAGCGACTATGCTTATCTCACTACAGTTACCTGCTAGAGGTCACGTAGGAGAACATTGCCTTCAGAGGAAGCAATGAGTGTCTCGAACTTAGACAGGGCGGCATCTATCTTCCTGTAGTCGGAGTTGTTGATGACGATCTTGTGCATTGAGCCTGATGTCTCTAGCTTTTCCAGGAGGAATGAGAGTGTCATCTTGTTGATGTCAGTACCGGGCTGATAGATGTATCTCTCCTCACTATCATCCCAAACCTCGGTCACCATCCCCGAATCCCTGAGCAGGTCAAGACATTCATGCACCGTGCGTGCCGGCAGACTGAGCTGTTCCGAGATCTCTTCCGGTGCTTTCGGCCTGGCTCCCCTGATGAAGTCGGCGACAAGCGTATGCATCACCAGCAACGTAAGCCTCTTCTTCTGCCTTGGAGAGACTTTCTGAACGTCAAACTCAAATTCAAAGCGGGTGATGTTCTGCATGTAGTATGAAAGCTGAGCCCCCATCAGCAGAACTACCCAGCTCATCTGTATCCATATCATGAGCAGCGGGATGGCTGCAAAGCTTCCGTACAGGGTGCCGAGCTTTGTAAGACCAACCTGGGATTCAACATAGAGTATCTGTATTATCTGCAGAGCTATGCCCGCAACTATGCCTGAGAAGATGGCCGACCTGACCTTGACCCTGGTGTTGGGCATTACAAGAAATGCTGCCGTCGATACCAGGCAGAGCAGTATGAATGGCAGGAGCTGCACCAGGAATGAGACCACCGGCTTCAGTCCCTCAAGCATGTCAGACCTGCCCAGCAGGTCGTTAAGCCTGGTGGTTGCCAGCACCGTCACACTGCTCGAGGCAATAAAGAATACAGGTACCAGAAAGATAATGGCGAGATAGTCTGTCAGCTGACGGTACCATACCCTCGTCTCTTCAACCTTCCAGATGGAGTTGAAGGTGCTCTCCACATAGCTCAGAAGCTGTCCTACTGTATAAAAGAGAAAGGCCACCCCGATACCGGCGAGCCAGCCGCCACTGGTCTGCTCAAGGGTGTTGTTAGCAAAATCAAGTATCCAGTTCATCACCTGCTCCTGGTTGTGGAACTGCATGATGATCTGCGCCCTCATCTCGTCGTGGAGCCCGAAACCCTTGGCAATGCCGAAGGCAAGGGCAACGAGTGGTATAACCGAAAGAATGGAGAAAAAAGTAAGGGCGGAGGCCTTAATGTATATGTTGTCTCTTTTAATGCCCTTGTAAAGAAGATAGATGATCCTTCCCTGTCTCACCCAGTAAGGCTTCGAACTCCTGATACTATCTGCAAGGAACCTGATTACATGTCTGGCTTTCTGCCAGATGGCCTGTCTTATTTTTTGAAACGATCTCATCGGTTTTAACCCTTACTGCCGGAACGCAAATTTAAGAAATCATCTTCAATCAGTATTGTTATCTTCACACTTTGAACTTTACCAGATGGAAATCACTATAAAAGAGTTCGTCAGTGGGGCTCAGGAGGCTCAGGGTGTGACAGTTATCATCGATGTCTTTCGCGCCTTCAGCACAGCATGCTATGCCTTTGACAATGGAATAAAACGACTTATTGACGTAGCTTCACCTGAGGCGGCCTTTGCCCTAAGGGATAAACTTGGTGCTGATGCAATTATTGCGGGAGAACAGAATGAAATGAAGCCTGAGGGATTTGACCTCGGTAACAGCCCCACCGAGATGCTCACCGGCAGGCTGGAGGGAAAGACAATGATCCACTGCACAACCGCCGGCACCAATGGCATCGTGAATGCTGCCGGAGCTTCAGGGGTGATTGGGGCAGGACTTGTCAATGCAGGGGCAGTGGCTTCCTATATCTCAATGCTTAATCCTGACAAAGTGACCCTGGTGGCCATGGGCTACAGGGCAGTCGAATCAGCAGAAGAAGACCTGCTGTGCGCCAGTTATATCAGAGACCTGCTCATGGGTCACGAGAGAGATCTCTCATCCGAAATTGAAGCCCTCAGAAAGGGATCCGGAAGAAGATTCTTTGAACCTGCCAATATCACTTTCAGTCCGCCAACGGACTTCTTTCTCTGCACGGACCTGAACCGGTTCAACTTCGTACTCAGGGCCGTATTGACAGCCCCCGGGCAGGCAGATATCTTACGGATAGACATCAATCACTGATTCCCCTCATCAGCTATTGGCAGGAAAATTGTACAAACGCAACAGTTAAACTACCGACAGATGAATATAAGACACGCGGCAGTAGCTTTTATCATTGCTTTTTTATCCTTCTCCGGATTTCTGAACGGCCAGCCTGGCCACTCAATCAGCGTCACTGTCGACGGTTCTCCCCAGGCCACCGTCAGACTGGCATACCATGTCGGAAACCAGCAGTATGTGAGAGACAGCCTGGTTACTGACAGTGACGGCAGATGCACCTTCAGAGGGGCGGACAGACTCCCCTCCGGCGTCTATATGATCGTTCTTCCGGGAAACACATTCTTTGAATTCCTTGTGGGAGACGACCAGCATTTTGATATAAGCTGTGATGCGAAGAACCCGGGAGAAACCCTTCTTTTCAGGGGCTCCGATGAAAACCAGAGGTTTCTTGAATACCAGAAAAAATGGAAGGTACTTCAGGAAGAGGCTGTGAATCTCTCATCCGGACTCAGGGATTCGAGCCTCTCAAAGGAGGAGGAGGCTCACCGGAAGGAGAAACTTGCTGCACAGGAGAAGAAGATGAAACAGTATCTTTACCAAACCGCCGAAAGCAACAGGGGAACCCTTCTGGCAGCAATAGCAAAGTCAATTATTCCTCCGGAGCCATATGTACCGATAGTCCCTCCCGGTACCACCAACCGCGACTCAGTCAGCAGGCTGCTCTCATACATCCATTATAAGGATCATTTCTTTGACAACGTCGATCTCTCGGAACCCGGACTGATACGCAGTCCGATCCTGGGCGGCAGGCTCGAACAGTTCTTCAGACAGGTGGTCATCCAGATACCAGACTCCATCATCGGGGAGGCAGACAGGCTTCTTCAGAAGAGCTCCGTTAATGATGACGTCTTTCAGTACGTGGCTGTCTGGCTCATGAACAGGTACGCCTCAAGTGAGATCATGGGTCATGATGCGGTGGTTGTACATCTTGCAGACCAGGTTTACCTGGCCGGCAAGGCCCCGTGGGCAACGAAGGAGTACCTGGCAGAACTGGAGAAAAGAGTCAGCAGACTACGGTCAAACCTGATAGGACATAAGGCGCCGGAACTGCTGATGAACTCCTTTGCCGGCCACTATGTCTCTCTTTATGACGTTGAGGCAGAATATACAATAGTCTATTTCTGGGAACCGGACTGCGGACACTGTAAGGTTGCCACACCCCTGCTCAGGGATTACTACAATGCCAACAGGGATAAGGGCATAGAGGTATTCGCTGTATGTACTCATCATGAGAGGGAGAAATGGGAGAAATACATTGTTGATAACGGGCTGAACTGGATAAACGGCTGGGATCCGGAACGACTGAGCAGGTTTGATTATTTTTACAATGTCGACTCCACTCCTCTTATCTATATTCTTGACAGGCAGAAGAAGATCATTGCAAAACGGCTGGCTGCCGAAGACGTCTCGTCATTCATTGAGGCTTACAGAAAGTATAGCGGTCAGTGAATCCGCTTTTCAGATTTTAAGGCAGGCGAACTGTCAGAAATATGTGCATCTTCTCTTCATGCAGGGGAGCCACCAGGGATAAGTGTATCTGCTCTTCAGTAAAGTTATCCCTCAGATAAATGTCATGTGAATCACTCTTCCGGCAGGTGGACCATCAGATCATATAGCGTCGAATAACACTTTGATTCAGAGCCATCTGAAAGCGTCCAGCGCCATCCTTCAGTCCCTTTCTGCACCGTAATCTTCACATCTGCTTTCTGATCGACGGTGTACCCGCATCTGCCGAGAGCCTTTTCAGTCAGCCTGAGGGCAGGAGCGTCACCCTCGAGAGCAATGCCCCTCCTCCTTCCCCTGACGAAGCTGAAGGTGCCATCACTGCTGCTGAAGGAGAGCTGCGGGCTCTCAAAGGCGTGTGCGATGGTACCGGAAAGTAAAAGGTCTTCGGGGGCACCTTCGGTAATTCCGTCACCGTGCATAAGCCATATCCTGTCAGCCTCGTTGATGGCTGTATCGAGGTCATGGGTTGAATATATTACGCACTTACCCTTCTCCCTGGTAAGCTTTCTGAGCAGGCTGACGATGCTGTACCGTGAAGGCAGGTCGAGGAATGCAGTGGGTTCATCCATGACCAGCAGATCCGTATCCTGTGCCAGTGACCTTGCTATGAGTGTTCTCTGTCTCTCGCCGTCGGAGATATTGTCGAGCCTGCGTCCGGCAAGTGCCAGCATGCCTGTATCTTCAAGAGCAAGGTCAATCGCCTCCCTGTCAGCGGTTGTCATACTGCCTATCCAGTTCGTATAGGGGAATCGTCCCAGTGATACTGCCTCGCGTACCGTTATATTGCGCTCGGCAACCGGCTCCGTAGAGGTGAAGCTCACAATACGGGGTAGCATGGTGCTGCCTATGGTGTTCAGCTCCCTTCCGTGCAGCCTGATGCTTCCCCCGATCGGATGCTGGAGTGACACGATAGTCCTCAGCAGGGTGCTCTTGCCGGCACCGTTACGGCCAATAAGCGCCACAAGCTCACCTGACCCGGCACTGACGGATAGGTCTTCCATGATCGTGACGCACCTGCGGCGAAAGGTATAACCTATCGTGAGCTCTACCGTCTCTGCGAGCACTACTCCTCTCTGCTTCATCTCCTCCCTCCGGTTGCGTTTTTGCCTAGTATTATCCACAGGACGACAGGTATTCCGATCAGCGATGTGACAGTATTGACAGGAATTATATGTCCGCCGCCGGGCACCGTGGAGATAAGGTCGCTCACCAGCAGAACAGCAGCGCCGCAGATTGCCGTACCGGGCATTAGCGTGCGGTGATCGGTGGTTCTGAAGAGCAGTCGTGCCACGTGCGGCACTGCCACTCCGATAAAAGCCAGGGGACCGCAGAATGCCGTCACGCTGCCTGCCAGAATGCTCGCTGCGGCGAGAAGCATCACCCGGGTGCTTTTCATGCGCACGCCAACGGTACGTGAGAAGGTATCTCCCATCAGTAACGCATTGAGTGGTTTAACCATGACAAAGGCCAGGATCATGCCTGCCAGTGCAGCAATAGCCAGGGCCCTGAGCTGCTGCCACGAAATGTTGCCAAGGTTGCCCATTGTCCATATGACGTATGTCCTGAGCATTGTCTCATTGCTGAAATACTGCATCAGGCTCACCACGGCGGAGATGGCACTGGCGAGCATCAGGCCGACGATCAGTACCGTCATTATATCACGCATGCGCGCAGACACTGACATAATAATCACCATCACCATTCCGGCGCCGGCCCAGGCGGCAAGGATCATACCCCATCCCTGCAGAGGGCTGTCGGCAGAGATGGCAAACAATGGGGTAATAGTGAGGAGAGTCAGTGCCACGCCGAGGCCGGCGCCGGAGCTGATGCCCAACACATCAGGGCCGGCAAGAGGATTGCGGAAGAGAGTCTGCATAAGCAGCCCGCTGACCGAGAGTGCTGAGCCGGCAATGACTGCAGTGAGTGCCCTGGGAAGGCGAAACTCCATCACAATGATCTCACTCTCCGGTGTCCCCACCCCAAAGAGTGCCCTCACCACATCAGCAGCCTCAACCGGGGTGCCTCCAAAAAGAATATCGGCACAGAAAAGCAGCAGCGTGACCAGCAACAGCCCTGTCATCGTAAGTGAAAGGTTCAGGGATGGCAGCCTCTCTCTCATTCAAGCCTCCTGTAAAAATATTGTGTGTGGCCCGGAAGCAGCTCAGGATGCAAAATAGCAACCAGGTCCATAAGCAGGATATCAGGACGCACAACGGCTGTCTCCCAGTAGTCATTTCCTCCGGCAGGGGTTATTCTTTTCCTGTTGTTCCATACCATGCCCTCCCGGCATACTGGCAGGCGGCTGAGACGATGGTCAGCAGCGCTGATTTCTTCCAGGCTCTCCGCGGTACCCGGATTGATCCAGACATCTGCCCTGGCGGCACGCCTGAAGACAGCCTCAACCGAGAAGGGAACCGAATTTGTTTTCGTCAGGTCAGAGAAGAGATATTCACCTCCGGCATCTTCGATAAGCCTCCCGGCATATGAGTTGGCAGGAGAGACGTACCATACATCTTCCCATGGCGCACCCAGAAGCACGGAAGGCCGTTGACCCGTACTGTCCCTGACCATGGCAGCGAGATCATTGTATCGCTCCGACGCCACGGCAAAAAGACTGTCAGCCTTCTCCTTCCTGCCTGTCAGCAGGCCGAAGAGTCTTATCCATGCAGCACGTGACAACGGATGCTCTTCCAGGTAATCTGCATTATATATCACTTTTATTCCAAGTGAAGAGAGCTTCCCCAGCTCACCCGAGGAGGGATCAGCAACACCGTAGGCCATCACCAGGTCCGGTTTGAGAGCCACTATCAGCTCATTGTTCAGGTTGCCCTCGTATCCGACGTCACGGACAGAACCGCGGGCGACGGCTTCAAGGATCAGAGTGTCATACAACAGGCCGGAACCGGATATCCCTGCCAGCATATCAACGGCATCAAGTGCCGAAAGCATTGCAATATGAGTGGTTGACATGCAGATCATCCTCTCAACAGGGACATAGATCACCCTGCTCTCATCAAGAGTGCCGGGGTTGGTCACTCCCCGGGGAAGGAGAAAGTATTCAAGTTCAGTGCCGTGCGAGTTCTGCCACGGATCTCTGATCACCACCCTGTAATAATCCTCCTTCTCTTCAATAACCAGCCTGGACAAGGGAGGAGACAGACTACTGTCCTGCTTCACCTGATTTTCACCGCCATTCCGGCATGAACAGAGAATCAGTGTCACTGCTGTGATTAAATAAAAGACTCTCATTACCTGGAATCTGCCTTTATCAGTGTTCCTGTATGAAGTACTGAATCATTCCTGAGACTGTAGTGATATATGCCGGCGGCAAGATAAGGCAGCTCAACGGGCAGAACCCCCGGGAAGACATTACGGTATTCTCCTGCATAGACAACCCTCCCCGAGTTATCACAGAGACTGAGCGAGGTCTCCGTCACACCTCTGCCATCCAGCTCAAAACAGAATCCGGTGGTGAACGGGTTCGGAAAAACTTTCACCGGAGATAACTCCTTTCCAGGATCCTCGATATGGTTCAGTATTGTATTGTCAACCATTACCACCCTGATACCCAGGGATACTGACTTCGGGAATGTGGGATGTTGAGTGAAGGGCAGCCACGATGTGCCGTTGTTGAACCACGCCGTGTTACCGGAGTCGAGCGGCCAGGGATCTGAGTGTTTCACGGCGAACTGAGGCTGCGGCAGCATCATATTGCTTCTGTAAAATACTTCATAACCGATGTAATAGGACCCGGTAACCTTTACTGTCCGTCCGAAATCGATCTGTAGCTCTGCATTGGCCTTTGCCTCTGTCAACCGTATCATCCGTGAGGCAAGCACCTGTCCGGGGATGGCACCTCCGCTCCAGACAAATACCCGAAGCGAGTCCAGGGACGATAGGTAGGCAACCGCAGCCACCTTCATCTGTACCCATGCTATCTCTCCTGTTCCGCTAAACTGAAAGTATTCGGCATATCTTTTAAGTCCTTCAGAGTTATTGCCGGTTGAGTAGCCCCATCCCGGTGCGATGTAAGCATCTGTGGTGCCGGGGTCAGATAGCGGCATGTTATTGAGCGTGTCAGAAAGCGACAGGTTATAGGCATACGGGTCACGTCCCCCGGAAACGGTAGCACCGGATGAGACCGGATCGAGCCAGGGTCTGAGATGGGAGGAGGTGATGGTGGTGATGTTGAACATGCGGCTGATCTTGGCGTAATAATCATTTGTCGGTTCCGCACATGTAGCACTGCCGCCGGTAAGAGTTCCACGCACCCTGCCGTTCTGGTCAAACAGCGGCCCCCCGGATGAGCCGGGCTCTGTCGATCCCAGCTCCCACCTGATAATACGCCAGAAACTGTTGGTGGCATAACCTGAGACAGGATAAGAGGCAGTTATCGGGCTGTTGTCGTCAATGGTTATCTTCATGACATCCCCCTCCGGATGGTGAAGGGTAAAGGTACTTGAGGGGACCGTGGCGGTGATATCCCAACCGGCAAGCCAGGGTCTGTAAACCAGCGGAGGGAACTGCAGCAACTCAACAAGGGTGAAGTCAACGTCAGGATTTGTGGCGCGCAATATCGAACCGGTCAGGGAGTGCATGCCTGTGATGTCAGGACCGTCACACCAGGGGCTGATGTAGTTGAAGACGAATACCGTTTCATCCGCCAGGGTGGGTGTTTCTATACAGTGGTTGGCGGTTAGCACATAGGCTTTGTACTCGCTTCCTGTGTTGTTGACCATCACACCCGTACAGAGCTCGGCACCCCCAACAAGCAGGCGTACCACCGACCGGGAGGCAGTCAGGTAATTTGTATTTGTGGAACAGTTGAGATCTGTCTCGCAGCTTCCTGACCGGCCGAAATAGACATCCTTGATGCCTTCCGGCCCGAAGAAGCCCGCAAAGTCATGTGCCACCTGCTTTATTCCAATGGCACCGGCTGGAATAGAGCTGCCGGGAAAGTGGCACTCCATAACCATGCTGTCACCCGGAAGAGGCATCAGCGGCATACTGAGCCTCCCCGCACCGCTCTCTGCCGTGTATGCACCCCTGACGACGCGGTGTTCACGGTCGTAGAGCCAGATATAGGCGCCCGCGGGCAGATTAAAAGGTGCGAGGATGAGATTGAGCGACAGGGCTCCCTTGGATGAGAGAGGCATTATCCATACTGTCTCATTGCCCCTCTGAATTACAAAACCCGCATTCTCCGGCGTCAGTTCCACAGGCACGGGAATAGCAAACCTGTAAGGCTGGTCCTTGGGCTGGTCAAGTGACCGTAGTAACTCCACCTCCAGGGGATCGACAGCTATCTCATGCCAGTGCTGTATGTCGGGAAAGAGTGCACTGCCAACAGGGAATTCCATCTGGCCCTGCAGCACCAAAGAGGATAACAGTAACAAGACAGCTATGAATACTCTTTCCTTCAACCTGTAATATTATATCACCAAAAATAGTTAAAAACTCACCTCTCCGTCATTACGCGCATGAAACCGGGTATTATCCCGGCCTTCTCAACATCCTTAAGCTCCCCCCGGCTGTTGTATATCAGCAGGTCGCCCTTCTGCTGGTAATCAATTGCATCTGTTACAAAAACCTGTCCGGCGGGTCCCGTGCCAAGATCATAGAAAAGCCTCTCTCCCGGTTCTATGAAAGCCTCACCGGGAAGTGAGACAGAGCTGACCGGCATCCTCCTGATGCCCTCATGAAGCCAGTAGAGAGTATCGCCGCTGCCGTTTATGACCAGAGATGAAGGATAGTCTGTTACAGAACCGAAAATCATCTCACTCTCCTTTTCATAAGTAACGCTGTTTATCCTCACTAATTTTGGAAGATCCTGCATATATCCCCCGGTGCAGAGCACCCAGAGCTTGCCGTTTTTGTCCAGGACCATGCTCTCCGGCTCAGTTCCGGCCGTTACTGAGTTAATGATATCCCCGGTTCCAGGGTCGACAACCACGATCCGGTCACCGGATAGCCAGTTTGAAACAAGGAGCTTTCCGTCAGAGATCAGTATTGCCTCGCTGGAGCAGCCGATATCAATATACCCGGATACCTGAAAAAGATCAAGATCGATAACGGTCAGTTCATCAGACGCGATAGAGGTGACATAGGCTCTTCGCCCGCTGATTGCCATCTGTCGTGGCGAGCTGAGCCCCGTAATCGTTCCGAGACTCTCCATGGTTATCATGTCAACCGCCTCAAGAGTGCCTGAATTATTCACTATGATATAACCCGTTGTGCCGTCAGTGGCAATGAAGGTGGGTACATCACCCAGTGGCCGGCTGTTCTTTGTTTTAAAGAGCTCGTTGTATATCTTTCCAGTCACGAGGCTGTAAAAGGAGACTGATCCGTTGCCTGCCATAAAATTACCCTCATTAAGAATAAAACATCCTTCACCCCGTGGAAAGAGAGTGGGCTCAACATTGTTTCCCTCACAGGATATGAACATCAGCGGCACGAGCAAGGCCAGCAACTTAATCTCGTTCTTCATTATTTATTTTTTTTATCATTAAAACTTAATGTTAGCCTGAGGTTGAATGTCCTCAGCGGCATAGGATAATTACGAACGCTTTCCGAAGTGCCGTTGAAGATATTTTTTGTGACAATCTCTATCCCGATTTTTGAAGTCCCGGCGGGCAGCATAGCTCCCAGCCTTGCATCAGCAAGAAACGAAGGGGGAAGCCATTCGCTGTTATCCGATGTGGTATACCTCCTGCCCTGGTATAGGGCTATCACTCCGGCCCTTAGCATCTTCCAGCGCAGACCGAGGTTCAGGTTAAACTGATTAACGGGAATATAGATCAACTGGCTTCCCACCGCTCTGTCATTGGGTATCTCAGATGCGGCGACCACAGTGTGGGTAAAGGCATAATTCAGGTAAGAAGAGATCACCAGCTCATTCAAAGGCACTTCTGAGCCCAGTCTGCCCTCTATTCCGTACACATTGACACTACGTACGTTCTCTGCACTCCATATCCCTGTCACCCCCGGGATCCATTGTATCAGGTCATTAACGCGCCTGGCGTGAAGTGTCAGGTCAAGGCTGTTTTTCAATCCTGACGAAGCAACACTTACGTATGAGTACGATGCCTCTCCTCCTGTGGCGTTTTCATGTCTCAGGCTGCTGTTGCCACCGGGCACCCAATGGAGGTCATTGAGGCATGGCAGCCTGGTGCTGCGGCTTACGCTGGCTTTCAGCAGGTGTGCGCCGTCGGGAGAGAGCGTCACTGCAGCACCGGCTGTAAACTCAGGCTTTATCACCATACCGGTGACTATCATCTGCCGTACCTGCAGCAGCAGTCTCGCCCTTGTACCCGGATTGACCCTGGCTGAGAAGGATGTAGAAAAGAGATTCCTTCGCTCGGTTCCGGAGTAGCTTAGAGAACGTGCACTCTGGAACTCATTTCCTGCATTGATTCCAAACTCGGCAATCGCGTTGAGGCGATATGCCAGACGGGTTCTGATCATGAGGAGTGATGAGCGGTTATCGCCATTGTATTCCGGATTTTCATGATAATAGAGGTTTACATCAGATGTGCCGCCCGCGGTTACCTCTGCCGTGACCTTGCCTCTCTCCATGGAGTAGCTGATCACACTGCGCAGAGACCTGTCACTCTGCCGCTCACCAAAATCCTGCTGAACCGTCGTTACCGGTCCCGGCAGTTCGCGTTCTGAATTGTTGTACCATACGTGAGCAGCAACGGTAGAGCTGCCGGACCTGAAAGCAAAATCGGCCGTAGTGGCTCCCATTGCAAATGATGAATTACTTCTTCTCTCCTCCGTTTCTCCTCCCGGGGCATTGGCGTTAATAAACAGATAATCATTCCCTGCCTTCTCACCCCAGAGGCTCATCCTGGCCGAGAACGACTCACTGCCCGTCCCTGTCACCACAGAAGCGGTGTAATCACCGTAGCTGCCTCCGCTTAATGCAACTGACCCATAGAGTCCTGTCTGAAAGAGAGGGTCATAGGAGAGTTCCACCTTCCCTCCTATGGATCCGGAGATATCGCTGAGATCATGACCGCCCGGGGTGATCTTCACCGACGAAGCTGCATGGATCGGGATGATTGTGAAGTCAGTGTATCCGTTGCCTGCAGCATTGACTGCCAGTCCATGCCATGTAACCATTGTATGACTGCCGGGCAATCCTCTCATCGATACTGAAGCGAGGCCATGGTTTCCGTATCGCTTTACTGACAGTGGAGTAGCATACATCAGCAATGTTGCCAGATCACCCTCTGAATAACCGGCCATAAGGGCAGAATCAATCACAAAGACAGTGTGGGGTGTCTGCCGCTCCGAAGCATTGGCAGTCACAGTCACTGCCGAAATGGTAATGGTATCCTCGATGAACATATCCTGAGCCCCGCTCTGCGGTGCCACGGCAATGAACAGTGACAGCAGTGCAGCCCGCAGTCCGGTACCGCTCATCTTAAAAGGGATAATATAGGCAGATGACCTTTTGAACATAACTTTTATTCCCGAAAGCTCCCTGTTACAGGACACGTTCTGGCAGGTCTTCTGACTCATCCCTACTCACCGGGCCTTCCCGTCCGCCAGCTGGCAGACAGTGGCGGGAATTCCGGCTGTAATGATCCGCAAACGGCGGAACGGGCTTCACAGCAGCGGGTACTGTCCCTGATTCAAACAGGGTTCCCTTTTCACTGCCGGAAAAAACCGGCAGCACCAGAATGATGCAAAGGTAATGAATTACATGATCGGTTGCCGGGGATAATTATCAACAACCAGGTTAAGAATGTTCATTTCATGAGGAACTTCAATTCTCCTCCCGACATTATCTCCTCGTAGGTGATATAGTTACGTTCAAGTTTACTGCCATTCAGAAAAACTTCGCTGACATTCCTGCCTGATGCTGAATTGTCTTCTGTAATTACCGAAAACACTTTATCTCCTGGCAGTGATATCTCCGCCCTTGCCAGCAGGGGACTGCCTATGATAAATCTGCCGTCAGCGGGATTAACTGGATAGAAGCCCATAGCAGAGAAGAGATACCATGAAGACATCTGCCCGCAGTCCTCATTACCACAGAGGCCATCCTTACCATCGGTGTACATCTCATCCATTATCCTGCGTACCATTGTTTCGGTCTTCTCCGGTTCACCGGCCATAGAGAAGAGGTAAGCTATGTGGTGAGACGGTTCATTGCCGTGAGCATACTGGCCTATCAGGCCACTGATATCAGGAGAGGCATTCTCACCCTTCACCTCCTCATTCACGTTGAAGAGACTGTCCAGGCGTTCAAGGAACATCTCCCTGCTGCCGAAGAGAGATATCAGCCCCTCCACGTCATGAGGCACCAGCCATGTGTACTGCCAGCCGTTGCCCTCGGTGAAGTCCGATCGTGTATGATGGGAATAGAGCGGATCGTACCCTGGACGCCAGCTGCCGTCGCTCATCCGTCCGCGTACGAATAGGATGGTTGTGTCAAAAAGGTTGCGGTAGTTCTGTGATCGTGACCGGTACTCCCCTGCAATATCAGGATGTCCAAGGTCCAGGGCCATCTGTGAGATGCACCAGTCGTCAATGGCATATTCCATGGTTTTGGCCACCGATTCATTCTCCAGCTCCGAGGGAATATAACCGTAGCTTCTGTAATGGTCAAGGCCCCGGAAATCTTGTGACGCTGAGTGTATGGCTGCATCAAGGGCCCTCCCATAATCAAATCCGGGAATTCTTTTATGCACTGCATCAGCCAGCACCGGCACGGCATGGTAGCCAATCATGCAGTTAGTCTCATTTCCGACCAGTGACCATACCGGGAGCTTACCCTGCTGGTCCCTGATAGTGAGCATGGTATTGATGAAATCCGGCACCAGTTCAGGTGCTGTGATTGTAAATAGCGGATGTGCGGCACGGTATGTATCCCACAGTGAGAATACGGTATAGTTGGTAAACCCTTCAGCCCTGTGCACTTCACCGTCGGTGCCCCTGTACCTGCCATCGCTGTCACAATACAGTGAGGGGGCGATCATAGAATGGTAGAGAGCGGTGTAAAAAACCTTCATTACGGAGCTGTCTGATGACTCCGCCCTGATGACGTTCAGTCTCTTCTGCCAGGCCTGGCCGGCAGCTGCCGCAGCAGCGTTGAAATCCCAACCCGGGGTCTCGGCCTCGAGGTTGCCGGCTGCCCCGGCCTCATCTACGGCTGAGATGCCTGTCCTGATCAGCAGCTCCTCTCCCTGCTTCATGTCAAAGGCAAGAAGCGCAGCGATGTTTTTCCCGATCACGGTTGTGTCACCTGCCGGGGCTCCGGCGTTAAGCAATATGACGGAGACGGGAGTGCGGGAGAAAAGAGAATAAAAGTATTGGTACTGCCTCTCAGCCCATCCCTGCGAGATGCGCATGCCTGACAGGGCGGAGCCGTCCCATCGCAGGCTGCATGCGGCAGGCCTGTCCCAGTTGATGGCAAACCCCAGGTCTGCAAGAACGTACATCGTCCCGTTATCAACGGCGGTGTATCTCTGCATCCCACAGCGCGGCGTGACAGTAAGTTCTGCATTTACGCCGTTGGCCAGCGCTACGGCATAGTAACCAGGCCTGGCCTGCTCGGCTTCATGAGAGAAGAGGCTCCTGTTGATCTTTGCCAGTGATGATGTGCTGTCAGGCAGCTCCAGGGTGAATTCATGCATCGAGGGGAGGAACAGTATGTCACACAGATCCCCGATGCCGGTGCCGCTCAGATGGGTGTGGCTGAAACCGGCTATCGCCGAATCGGACCAGTGATATCCTGAACACCAGTCCCAGCCTGAGGTCCCGTTGTCAGGACTGAGCTGCACCATCCCGAAGGGTGTGGTGGCGCCCGGGAAGGTGTGCCCGTGTGCTGCGGTCCCGATAAAAGGATCGACCCACATCGTGACATCATCCAGTGAAGGAGAGCTGCATCCGGCGGCAAGAAGGGCCGTCAGAGCGGCAAGAAGGAAGGTTCTTCTTCTCATGTTCGTCTATCTTATCTTTTTCAGTATCTGTTCTCCGGTACCAATACGGTATCCCTCCGACGAGAAGAGGATATTGCCCTCACTGTCACAACACAGTACCACCGGCAACGGCCTCCCGGCACCAAGCACCGAGGTCATGAATGCCAGCTCTCCATCTTCGGCGAACAGCGTGTTTTCGGCTGTGCCGCTGATCTGATCCTTGCTGAATCCGGGCGGGGTACGCTCAGGGTCAGTGAGGAAGATGAAATATCCGCCCCAGGCATCAAACTCACTCTTCAGCCGCGGGAGATCATTCAGTATGTGGCGTGTAGGCTCCCTTCCGGGTTCTATCCATATTAAGACCAGACCTTTCTCAGCCACGGAGAGAGGGGTGAGTGTCCCGCCTCCGATTAGATGCAGCTCACTGGTGAGATCCACTTTACCCGAAGGAGCAGATGTCTCTTCCAGTTCCCTGAGCCTGACAGCCACCGTTTTTTCCTCACCAGGGGCCAGGGTGAAAAAGTTTACAGACGATAGCACGTTACCGTTCTCATCCCTGTTGCCGGAGGTGAGCATATACATTCCGGGATCCAGGGGAATAAGTTTTGAGATCTCATTCACCTTTGTTCCGTACCCGTAATTGAGGGTCTTGTACTTTCCCTTATCTATCCTTGCCAGGGTAAAATGAACGTGGTATTCCGGCACCGGATCATCACGGTCAGAGCTGAAGGTGATGTAACCAACAGATCCTGAAGGCCTTTTCTCGTCGGCAAACCAGACATCATGCCACACGCCGTCTGCATGGTATTGCGGTCTCCCTGTTCCGGGAGCCAGTCTGGCAGGGACCCCGGCACTCCGGCACAGGGCTACTGTGAATATGTTCCGTGATTGGATGTCAGCACGACGCAGTCTTAGCACTCCCCCGGGAGTCAGAGGTGTACCGTAATGGTTTTCACTTTCTGTGATGGTGATTGCAGTGTCAATCCACCCTGCGATGCCGGAAGGATCAGACCGGAATTTCTCCATCATTACGGGTGGGATTTCCCCGAGGGTGCTCCTGAAGGGAGAGAGAATCTCAGTGGATATGCGGGGCGAAAGCAGATACCTGTAAAAAATGTCTCTGTCCATACCCGGATCCGGTTCCGGAGCATTCAGGAGATGATCTGAGAGCACCTCTGCCGGTGTGTCGCGCAGGTCCTTGGAAGATATATTCTCAAGCAGTTTCATTGCCAGCTCTCCCCTGCCTTCAGCTGAAGAGAGGAAGGCCGCGACAGCGCTGTAGTTACCCATGGAGGCAGTGAGGATCTCCTGCACCCTTTCACGGGCAACCCCGGCTCTTGTAGCTATATCTTCCACTGACACCTCTTTCATCCATGAGCTGACATAGGCGTTTCGGATGCTGTCACCCCTTCTGACGGCAATGTTGTTCTGCCGCACCAGTTCACCGTCAATGCCCGGAAGAGGCGTCAGGGCGGGCGGCACCGAGATGTCCAGGCTTACCGCATCTTCACTGTGTTGTGATGATATGGAGACAACTGCCAGTGTATCGGCCGGGGAGGCAAGCGTGAATCCATAGCGGTGTCCGTCATCTGCCCAGATGAGTAGTGACCCCATTCCCGTTGTCAGTGAGCACTCTCCCGAGCGGTTGCACTTCAGCCTGGCCAGCGGGTAAAACTCAGCATAGTTATAAATCATGTACCCTGCCTCAGCTTCCGGTACCGGTATGCCTGCACTGTCAGTCACCCTTACCCTCAGTTCCCTTGTCACAGCATATCTGTCGAGCGTATTGATCTCTGCAAAGAGAGGTTCATATCTTATCACCTTTTCAGGGCCTCTGTACCTGCCAAAGGCCTTGGTATGCACCAGCATAGCCCTTCTTGCCGGCTCCGTGAACCACCCTCTGTCAGGCACCGGTTCAGGTTCGCAGGCCCCGAGGTAATGCCACTCTCCCCCTGCCATAAACTCCACCCATGCATGGTTGTCGTCTGTATGTGCCCACCGGGGCGTATATACCTGACGTGCCGGTATGCCTGCCGTGCGGAGGGCAGAGACAGTGAAGGTTGACTCCTCGCCGCAGCGTCCGCGGGCAGAGAGCATCGTTGCCAGGGGAGCGGAAGTGCGCGAATCGGATGCCTGGTATGAGACCTTCTCCTGGCACCATCGGTTGATCTCCAGGGCTGCCTCAACCATGTCAAGTCCTGCAACACGCTCCTTAAGCTCATTGTAAGATACCACCCTGAAGTTGTCAGGGTTTTCATTGTTGACCCTGGGCGGAAGAACAAAATTAAGGAAAACATCAACCGCGATCTCCGGTCCCCAGGGCATCTCCTCCCTCGTTCGAAGGGCGACGGCAGCATTCTCAACCAGATATTCAGGTTCCAGGACAGAGATATCACTCAGGGGCATGTATGCCAGCAGGAACTGAACGGCATCCTGCAGGTCAGCATCACTGAGGGTGTCTGCCATGGTGAAGAGATCAGCCCGCGTTGAGGAATATGCTTCAGCCCGTGCGGTGTAATCACTGCTGATCTCCTCCAGTAATGACTTATCGACAATAAGATTGCTGTTGCTGCATGAGAGCAACACTGCCATGGCGATCAGCGCCTGCAGCCTGAAGATCCGTTTCATTGAAATCTATTTTGCGTAAGAGCCGCAACTGCTCCTGATGACCAGTTCAGGAGACATGTTCACCTGGCGCTTGTATTTGCTCCTACCCTGGTTTTTCACTTCTGACCAGACAATATTGGCCACCTTCAGAGACATTGCTGAGAGAGGTCTGCGCAGCCTCGTTACGGGTGTGCCGATAAGGTCAAACCCGATGCCGTCTTCCAGCGATACCAGTGCAACATCCTGAGGGATGCGGATATTCTTTTCCTGCAATGCCTGGTAAAGCGGAAATACAAGGGGTGAGTTGATCACCATGATCGCATCACTGCGGTGCGGCGGCCTGAGAAAGTTCTCAATAGACCCGAAATCAAATTTCTCGCCCGCTTTTGGCAACCGGGCTACCGTAAAATGTACCGAATCATAATTCTTCGATTTTTTGGTGGCTGCCTTCAGCTCATCAAGCATCTCCTTGTCGTAGGATGCTGTATCTTCTCCTGAAACGATAAGCAGGTTCTTCAACCCGAGAGAGGTGAGATGCTGTGTCATAAGAGCGGCACCTGCCATCCTGTCTGTGCACACGGTGTTTACCCTCATCCTTCTCATGCGCTTCTCAAGAAGAACGATCGGGTAAGAATCCCTGCTCAAGGCCCTCACCACACTGTCCTCAGCAGCATTGCCCACAAGAATCATCCCACTGAAAAACTTCTTCAGCGAAGTTGTAAGCCTGTTGAAACGCATGTCGTCAGGGTCCCTGGTGAAGACCGAGAAACCCAGTCCTATGCTCGAAAATGCCTTCTGAAGATAAGGAGTGATCTCATAAATGAAAGGGTCATTCATGGAGGGTACTATCATCCCGATGATCCCCGGCTTCTCCTCTGCCGGGACGGTCTCACCCTTCTCGGCAACTGCACTGAAATAGCCCATCTGCCTTGCAACTGCAAGAACCCGCTCCTGTGTCTCTTTCTTGATTCCGTGCTGATCGGCCTTATTGTTCAGCACCAATGATACCAACGTGCCTGAAAGACCAAGTCTTGCGGCAATGTCTTTGTTTTTTACCTTCTTCCCCATTATTAATAAATATTTAAAGAACTAATTCAGTACTAAATTAGTCTAAAAAATTGTTTTAGAAACCTGATCTTTTAAAAAAATGCTGCAAAGCACTTTTTTACACTACTTCTTCTTAGGCACCTTGTAGCCGCTGCGCTTCTGTGCTTCCTCGAGTCTCTGCTGCCACTTCGACTTTTTCACCGGTTTCTTTTTATTCTCCTCTATCTTTTTGAGTATTTCGGCTTCATTCACAAACCTGCGCGAAACCTGTGTCTGAATAATGGTTATCACGTTGGCAAGGAAATAATAATAGGTAAGCCCTGCGGAAAAGTTGTTTAGGATAAGCATGAACATGACGGGCATCATGTACATCATGGTCTTCATCCCCGGCATCTGTTCCTGGCCACCCGAAGGGTTGGTAATCTTAGTTGAGATAACGGTGGAGATGGTCATCAGCAGTGTAAAGAGACTCACATGGTCGCCATACATCGGGATGGTGAACGGCAGGTTCAGAATACTGTCATATGTTGAGAGGTCCTTCGCCCATAGAAACGACTCCTGCCGAAGCTCGATGGATGTCGGGAAAAAACGGAACATGGCAAACAGGATGGGCATCTGCAGCAGCATCGGCAGGCAGCCTCCCATGGGACTGACCCCGGCCTTCTTGTAGAATTCCATCGTCGCCTGCTGCTTTTTCATGGCATCTTCCTTCTTGGGGAACTTCTTTCCAATCTCGTCAATCATCGGCTTCAATGCACGCATCTTGGCCTGTGAGAGGAATGACCTGTGAGTCAATGGAAAGAGTACGATCTTGATCAGCAGTGTGAGAATGAGAATTATCAGACCGTAGTTGACAATAAAATTGTCCAGCAGGTTGAAAATCGGAATGATGACAAACTGGTTGATCCACCTGATGATATTTCTCCCAAGGAACACCAGCTCCTCCATCTGCAGATCATATTTCTTTAGCAGCGTGAAGCTGTTGGGCCCGAAGTACATCCTCATCTTGACAGAAGTGCTGTCACCGTGGGTATAGGGAACGCCTATCTCCGACTCAAAGAACCTGAGATACCTGGAGGTAGGATCGGCATTTGTCGATGAGACTGATGCATTGAGAAAAAACCCGTCGGCAATGATCACCGAAGAGAAAAACTGATCCTTGTAGGCTATCCAGTCGGTTCTCATCAGGTTTTCAGTCAAAACCTCCTTCTTCTGCCTCTGTCTTGCTCCTCCTACATCCACCACACCTTCCTGGTATACCTTGTATTTCAGTCCGGTGTACATATCTTCATTCTGTCTGCCCTTCTCCTGCTGGGGCAAGTACATCTTCCAGTCGAGTGCCAGTGAGGTCGTATTGGCCGGAATGATTGATCCCATGGCTTTGAACCTCGTTTCAAACCCGATCATGTAATCATCCGGCTTTACCGTATAAATATAGTCTAGGTAGGCTCCGTTGCCGGCATCCAGCCGCATTGTCATACTAACCGGTTCCTCTCCGGCAACCAGTGGCCCGTCATACTGCAGCGGAGTGAAGGTAAGCGCATCTGTGATAACAGGTTTGTTGTCAAGAGTAAAAAATTTGTATCCAAAGACCGTAGAGTCGCCGTTGAACAATACAACAGGCAGAGAGTCATACCTCTGATACTCTTTAAGCATTACAGAATAGACTTTCCCTCCCCTGGAGGAGAGGGTAATAACCATAAGGTCATTCTCAATGATGTAGAACTCATTTTTTTCAGCGACTGCCGGTGCAAATGTTCCGGCATCTGAAATGTCAGCCTCTTCCTGTGTTCCGCCAGCTGCTGTCAGTGATGAACTGTCAGGAGGTGCAGTGATACCCGTACGTTCCTGAGCTGCAGCACTGAGTCCCAGCATGCTGTTTAGTTCAATGACCTTTCCTTTGGTCTCTTCGTCCTTGGGCCTGTAACCCAGGGCTCTTATATATGCCTCCCGTGCCTCATCATAATTTCCGGCATTATATAGAGAGTCGGCATATTCTGTCTCTGCCTCGAAGAACTTGCCTGTCCTATGATTGTTGTACAGGCTGAATCCGAGAAATATAACAAAGATGAGAATGATGCCTGTTACTGTATTCCTGTCCATTGTTTATCTGTCCCCAGTTTATTATTTTTTATCGGTCTTAATGCATGCTTTTATGAACCCGGTAAAGAGAGGGTGCGGTCTCAGCACCGTGCTGCTGTACTCAGGATGAAACTGGACCCCCACAAACCACCTGTTGGCGGGTATCTCCATTATCTCCACGAGTCCTGACTCAGGGTTTGTTCCGCATGGAATCATTCCTGCATTACTGAAGTCGGTAAGGTATTTGCTGTTGAATTCATACCTGTGCCGGTGACGTTCCGTAATCTCCTCCTTCCTGTAGCATTTCCATGATTCAGAGCCATGCAATATCTCGCACTTGTAGCTGCCAAGCCTCATGGTGCCTCCTTTTTCGGTCACGCTCTTCTGCTCCTCCATAAGGTCAATGACCGGATGCCTGGCCTTAAGGTTTATCTCCGTGGAATGAGCACCCTCAAGCCCCAGAACATTGCGGGCGAATTCAATCACCGCACACTGCATTCCAAGACATATGCCGAGGAAGGGAATGTCATTCATGCGGGCATATTTTGCAGTGAGAATCTTTCCCTCGATGCCCCTCGACCCAAAGCCCGGGGCTACCAATATCCCGTCATATCCTGCCAGCTTCTCAGTGTAATTTCCCTCTTCAATCTCCTCAGAGTGAATGAGTGACAGATCCACTGAAGCATTGTTCGCCGCCCCTGCGTGGACGAACGATTCTGAGATCGACTTATAGGCATCCGCCAGCTCAACATATTTCCCCACCAGGGCTATCTTCACACTGAATGCCGGGTTCTTCAGCTTGTGGAGAAACTCCTTCCACTCATCAAGAGCCGGCTCATTGCCGGGCGGCATTTCCAGTTTGCGAAGCACTGTCAGGTCCAGCATCTCATCCTGCATTCTGAGGGGCACCTCGTAGATCGTCGACACATCTATCGACTCCACCACGGCACCGGGCTCAACATTGCAGAAGAGTGCCACCTTCTTTCTTATATCTTCCGTAAGACTGTGCTCTGTCCTGAGCACAAGCACATCAGGCTGGATACCCTCTTCAAGAAGCATCTTTACAGAATGCTGCGTTGGTTTTGTCTTCAGCTCACCGGAAGCATGGAGAAAAGGCACCAGCGTAAGATGTATCACAATGCAGTTATGCTGCCCCTGCTCCCATCTCAGCTGCCTGACCGCTTCAATATAGGGAAGCGACTCAATGTCACCTACCGTCCCTCCTATCTCTGTTATAACTATGTCGTACCGGCCTCCGGAACCTACCAGCTTGATGCGGCGCTTGATCTCATCAGTGATGTGCGGTATTATCTGAACAGTCTTGCCAAGATAATCACCCTTGCGCTCTTTGTTAATCACCGACTGGTAGACCCTGCCGGTGGTTACATTGTTGGCCTGTGAGGTTGGAACGTCAAGAAAACGCTCATAATGCCCAAGGTCAAGATCTGTCTCCGCTCCGTCACAGGTTACGTAACACTCACCATGTTCATAGGGATTGAGGGTCCCGGGGTCTACATTGATGTACGGATCGAGCTTCTGTATAGTTACACTGTAACCGCGTGCCTGCAGCAATTTGGCAAGCGAGGATGAGATAATGCCTTTGCCCAGTGACGACGTGACACCGCCGGTCACAAAAATGTATTTTACTTCAGTCACTTCTTCTGTTTAACATGGTTTCGGGAGACAGGGGGGTCACTCATCAATTGAGCTGTCAATGAGCTTCATCTTCTCTTCGAGTATCTTTATGTTCTTCTTTGCCTCTGCAATCTTCTCCTCCACCTCTTTGATCATGTTGTCAGCGTTTGCTGACTTGGCAAAGAAGCCTATGTTGTTTTCCCACAGAACTATATCATTCTCAAGCTGTTTGATTTTGCTGTAGAACTTTTCACGCTCCGCGCGTACTTTTCTGGCAGCACGCGGGTTGGACCTGGCGCTGTCTACCTTGCTGCGATATTTGAGAATGTTTTTATCCTCGTCATCGAGATTGAGCCTGTCAAACTGACTGTTGAGGGCATCCCTGTACCTGCGTGCGATCTCGTCTTTTTTGTCAATGGGAACATACCCAATCTCCATCCAGTTATCCTGTAACTCCTTGAGTTTCTCAAAAGCAGCTTTATTGTCATCACCCGGGTCAAATGACTCGAGCTCCTCCAGCAGTGCAAGCTTGGCCTGTAAGTTCTCCTCATAGGATGTATCCCTGCCGGAAAGAAACTCCGACTTGTGGGTAAAGAAGGTATCGCATGCCTTCCGGAAACGCTTCCAGATCTTGTCAGAGTATTTTCTGGGTACGGGGCCAATCTCCTTCCACTCTTTCTGAAGCCTGATGAGCATGTCTGATGTATCTTTCCAGTCCGTGCTCTCCTGCAGGGCTTCAGCCTTAATGCACAGCTCCGTCTTAAGCTGCAGGTTCTTCATCTGTGTCTCCTTGCTCTCGGCGAAAAAGGCACGCTTCTTCTCGAAGAAACGGTCACAGGCAGTCCTGAACCGCTGGTAAATCTTGTTATTGTGCTTTTTCGGAGCGAATCCCAGTGCACGCCACTGTTTCTGGTATCCAATAATGGCATCTGACTTTTCCCTGAATTCGGCGAAGGTCAGGATCTCACTCCCGGCTATCTCCTCCACCTTTTCACAGAGGGCTGTCTTTGCCTCCAGATTCTTTCTCTGCTCATCCTTCTGAGTTTCGAAATATTCATGATGCCTCTTGTTGATCTGGGAAGTTGCCTCGCGGAACCTCTCCCAGACATCATCCTTGCTCTCATGAGGCACCGGACCTATCTCACGCCACTGATCGTGATACTCCTGCAGAAGCTTGAAGGCCGTGACGGCATTGGGCTCCGTAAGTAACTCCTCAGCCTTCTCGCACAGGTTAATCTTTGCCTCCAGGTTCTTCTTGAGGTCAAGATCCCTGAGCTCACGGTTGATCTTGATATAGTCATAGAAGATCTCCACACTGTGGTGATAGTTCTCCCACAGGTCTTTGAGTGCCGACTGAGGGACAATCCCGGTGGAATGCCACTCGTTCTGCAGATTGCGAAACTCCTGGAAGGTCTTGTTTATAGCCTCTTCACGGTTGACAAGCTCCTTTATCTGTTCAATTATCTCGATCTTCTTGCGCAGATTGTCCTGCTTCTCACTCTCCTGTACCCTGTTGAAATCGCTTTTCCTGTGGCGGAATACCTCCAGTATCGATTTGATCCTGACCTCCAGCTCGTCCGGCTCAGGACTGAAATCATCAATATTGCCGCCCTCCTTGGCATAATTCAGCCTGGCCTCATTGAATTCAGCCTTCGTCTTCTTGTAGAAAAACTCCTTGATCCTGGCGACATCGTCAGTTATCTCCGACGGAGGCCTGTTCTCAACAATGAGTGCCAGCGTCTCCACCAGCTCCTTTCGCGAGAAACCGCTATAATCTACCGGGGGCAGCTCTGCCGCCTCCTCACCACTGCTGTCGTCACCCGTAGTGCCATGATCCTCATCACTGCCCTTCTCCTCATGCTCGCCCTGGTCATCACCCAGGCTCTTCTCCCCCGATGATGCTTCAGCCTCCTCATCCGATCCTGACTCCGTCACAGTCTCTTCGCCAGCCCTCTCTGCCGTAGCTGAAGATTCCTCTTCTGTGGCTGCCATCTTATCGTCAGGTATACTCTTCTGCTTCGGGGTCTTATCCTCCGGTTGCTTCTGTTCCGCCACCTCCTTGTCTACCGCTGTGGTCTCCTCCGCCGGTTTCTTCTGCTCCGCCGCCTTGTCTACCGCTGTGGTCTTCTCCTCCGGTTGCTTCTCTTCCGCCACCTCCTTGCCTACTGCTGTGGTCTCCTCCTCCGGCACCTCTTTCTCAGCTACCGCCTCAACCTTAACCGGGGATTCTTCCGGTTCCGGCTCCGGTTCTTCGTCTGGCGCAGTATTCTCCGGCACCGCAGCCCGGGTCACCTCTTCAGTGGTGGCCTGAGTCTCTCCCCCCGGTGCCGCTTCTTCAGCTACCTCCTCAGCCCGGACAGGGGCCTCCCCCTCCGATGTCGTTTCATCGGTAACGTCTGCAGCCACGTCAGGCTTCACTCCGGCATCCTCCTCCGGTATGGCCTCTTCACCATTTTTTTCTTTTTCCTTACCCGCAGATTCGAGCTCGCTTGCATCAGCTTCGAATTGTTCATCATGAACAGAGTTTTTCGGATCTTCAGTTGTCATCAGCAATCCTTTTTCTTCAGTGCGTCGTGCCTGCAAAAATGCCCGGCATCCCCCGGTTTTTTCAAACCACGAAAATAATGGATTAATTGGTAAAACTCAAACCTCTGAGCTATTTATCCGGCTTTACCTCAAAAACGAAAGCCAAAATACCTACCTTTGGGTGTTCTGTTACAGTTATAATTACCATGGACACGAAAGATATAATCATTTTAACGGCAATAGTGCTACTCACTGCACTTAGTCTATACCGGCGCTACGCTGCCAAAAAGAAGAAAGAGGGTGGTCTGCCGGGAGGAGTGCCGCAGAAAGATGACAGTCTCACCGGTCAGCCTGACGATTACGAACCCTATTCGGGAAAAAAGTAGCCCCGCAGGCTATCTTCCCAGTTCAAGCTGGTCTCTTATAAGCCTGTAATAGGTACCCTTCAGGCGAATAAGCTCCTCATGTGCTCCATACTCTGAGAGCTCTCCCTTATCAAGCACTGCTATCATGTCGGCATGACGCACCGTGCTTAGCCTGTGGGCCACTACCACCACCGTTCTGCCGCGGTAGAAACCTGCCAGATTCTCCACTATTATCCTTTCATTTGAGGCATCGAGGGCGCTGGTGGCCTCGTCGAGGAGCAGCAGGGAGGGCTCACGGTAGATTACCCTGGCAATAAGTATCCGCTGCTTCTGACCCTGGCTGAGTCCGTGACCTCCCTGTCCTATCCTGGTCATGACGCCGGAAGGGAGGGTGTCAGTCAGCGATCTGAGGTTTACTGCCTCAATGGCCCGGCGGACCTTCTGCATGTCGGGCTCATCATCACCGGGAGCAATATTTCCCAGTATTGTGTCAGGGAAGATGTAGCCATCCTGCATCACCACACCTGTTGATCTGCGCAACGAGGTTATGCTGTAATCCTCAAGAAGATTCCCGTTGAGGTTGATCGTACCTTCGGCAGGCTGGTAGAAGCCCATCAGGAGTTTCAGGAGCGTGGTCTTGCCCGATCCGCTCTCCCCCACAATCGCAGTTATCTTTCCGGGCGGTATCCGCAGTGACAGGTTTTTAAGAACCCAGGGCGACCCGGGGCCTTCATACCTGAATGAGAGGTTTTCAATGCTGATCCCGACCCCATCCGGAACAGGAAGGCGCTCTCCCTCCCCCTGTTTCTCCTCAGGCTCCATGGCATGTACCTCCGAGAGCCGCTCCAGGCTTATCCTTGCATCCTGTGTGGATTTCATAAATTCGATGATCTGTGACACGGGACCGTTCAGCTGGCCTGTGATAAACTGTACAGCCAGCATCATACCGAGGGTCATGCTGCCGTTGATGACCAGTGTTGCCGAGATAACGGTTATGATGATGTTTGCCGTCTCATGAATCAAAGTACCGCCGGCAGCCTGAAACTGCATCAGCCTGAGGCCCCTGATGCGTGTCCCGTGTACCTCCTGCTGGTGAGCCTCCCAGTCGTGCCTGTTGGAAGCCTCATTGCCTGCCAGCTTGATCTCCTGCATACCGTTGACGATATTTATCATCTTGTTGCCGGCATCGGCCATCTGCCTGAACCTGATGTTGTCCAGGCGTTCACGGGCAGGCATGAAGAGGGTAACGTAGGTGATGTACAACCCCGTCCCTGCCAGGAAGACCAGAAGCACCGGGAGACTGTAAATACCCAGAACAACACCGAAAATCACAAAATTGAAAAAGGAGAAAAGGATCGCAAGGCTTGAGGAGGTGAGGTAGCTCTCGATGCGACTGTTGTCATCTATCCTCTGCAGTATGTCTCCGTTCATTTTAGTGTCGAAGTAAGCTATGGGAAGATCCATCAGCCTGGCGAGAAAGTCAGACACTATCTTGATATTCAGCTTTGTTCCCAGGTGGAGAAGTATCCACCCCCTTGTAAACTCCACCGCCAGGCGGCCGGCCGTCAGGGCCAGCTGACCTGCAAGTATAAGGTAGATAAGCCTGATATCCCTGCCGGCAATACCCCTGTCAATTATTGCCTGCGTAAGGAAGGGGAAGAGCAGCTGTATGGCACTTCCGGCAACCAGTCCTGCAAGAAGCAGAGCTACCTGCCGTCGGTATGGTTGCAGGTATGGCAGCAGAAAGGCAAAACCGCTTCTTGGCGGCGGGTCCTCGTTTAAATCCTGAAACTCAGGCCCCGGTTCAAGCAGTAGCGCTGTCCCCGTTGGCTCTCCTCCATCCTCCGTCACTGACCATCCCCGGAGGAACTCCTCTCTGCTCATACTCATCCTGCCGACTGCAGGATCGCTAACCCAAACCTTCTTCCCCGTTATCCTGTTGACCACAATAAAATGGTTCTGCTGCCAGTGCACTATGCATGGCAGGGGAATCTTGCCGGCGAGCACTGAAAAGGGAATCTTCACTCCTTCCGCCCTGAAGCCCATGCTCACGGCGGCCGATCTGAGACCAAGCAGAGATACGCCTTCACGGGTTATCCATGCACGTTTGCGTATCGACTCCAGTGAAATGCGCTTACCGTGCCACCGGGCTATCATGCCAATGCACGCAGGACCGCAGTCCATAGCATCATGCTGTCTGACAAACGGATACATTAACGGACGGTGAAACAGTTTTAAGAAGGTGTAAATATATTCATAATTGTCACTTCTACAGAGCCGCACGCAACAAATAAGCTGCACAGCCATTTTTCATAATTCGCCCCCAGAAATGCTATATTTGCCAATTATACATCTTTATTGGGATTATTCAGAAAGTATTCGGACAGTGACATCATTGATGGTATCAGGAGGCAGGACAGCAAGATTCTTACCTACCTCTATGATGCGTACTATCCGGTCATCAGGGATCACCTTAAACTGAACAGCGGTTCCGACGATGATGTTTATGATGTTCTTCAGGAGAGTGTGGTGATACTCTACAAGCAGGTCACCGGTGATAATTTTATCCTGACCTCAGATCTGAAGGGCTATTTTTTCGGTGTCGCCAGGAACGTCTGGAATAGTCAGTTAAGATACAGGTCACGCCTCTCCGTCCTGGAGACCGATATTGCTGACACTTCAGACTCCGATGAGGTAAATGCCCGTACCCTCGAGCGTATTGTCACAAGGTCATTTGCCCTACTGAAGGAGGATTGCCAGATGGTGCTCAACCTCTACAGTGACGGACATAGTTATGAGGAAATTGCCCGGAAGATGGGAATGAAGTCCGAAGCCTATGCACGGAGGAAGAAATATCTCTGCAAGGAAGCACTGTTGGAGATAATTAAAACCGATCCCGAGTATCAGGATCTGGGTACCCTGTAAATAATGGCCAGAAGCACCGCCGCAGCTATCAGGAAGAAGAGCAGGGCTGCATAGATCCTGATACTGTCGTACCACAACGGAGTATCATCACCGTAAATCACCAGTGCAGACCAGAAGTATGGATGAGAGCGTGTCTGGTCGGCAGAACGAAGAAACTTCAGCCTGGAATTACGCAGGGCAGTGCTCTTTGTCTGCCCGCTTCGCATGTTCCTGTAAAAGGAATGCATGACCTCCGCTGCCGAGTTATCTTCCACGGCCCACATTGACATCACAACCGAGCGGCTTCCGGCATATAAAAATCCCCTGGCAAGACTGAGGATACCCTCGCCGGTGGCCAGCATCCCGTTGCCGGTATTACATGAACTTAGCACGACCATCATAGCGTTCAGAGTGACACTGTACACTTCGTAGGTGTTCAACATACCGTCTTCACCACTCACGGGCGATGAAGAGAAGATCATTTTTGAGAAGAGCGGGTGCTGATCATCCACCAGCGTGTGCATGGCAAGATGTATAATGTCATATCTGCCGGCCTCCGCCTTGTAGACCTCCTCCGTGGCCTCCACTCCCAGGAATGCTTTGCCCCCGCACTGGTCCACGGCATCCTCAGCCTCAAGAAGGGCATAGGGAAGATCGCGGACTGCTCCCCTCAGGTTCGGGTAAGCTGTCAGAAGACTGTCATCCAGCTCCATCCCGCTATAATCAGGAGCAAAAGCTGCCAGGTTATTGGCGAGGCTCCTGGTCCGGCCCATGGTCTCTGATGAGAATGTTACGCTGTAAATGTATGAGAATCGATATCTCTTCAAGGCGAAGGGAACCTCACGATACAAGAGCTCAGGGCTACGGAATGCCTCGGTTACCAGTGTCTCAAAGGGAATATATGAGAGGATGTTGTCTGGTGAGATGACAATCTTGTCACCCTTGAGATAAGGCACGGCGGGTTCAAGAAGCTCCCTGTACAGTTCGTGCGCAAGATCCATGCACTCATTGAATGGTTGACGGGAGCCGCTGGTAGCAGGCACAGCTGAAAGAATATCCCGGAAACGGACCAGCGAGGAGATCAGCGAGGAGTCGGCTTCGCGCCTGATAACCTCGGTATGTCTACTGTTCGATACAATGATATAGAGCCTCTCATGACTGAGTATATAGCTGATGAGGTTGCCTCCCCTGCCTATTACCGATGGGACTGCTTTCAGCGAAGCTACCTCACTCTGAAATTTAAGGTTGTAGTAAGAGGGATATTTCTCCTCAAAGACCCTTACCAGGGAGTCGCGCGATCTCAGAAGAGAGAAGGTGACACTCTCCCATGTTTTAATACGCTGGGTATCAGGTGCAGCCTTGTGTTGTTCTGATGCTATCAGCTCCCGGTAGAGGCCTGTCTTCTCCCTGATACTGTTGTCAAGGTCAACAAGCTCCGGCGGCAAGGAGAATTTTGCAGCGTTAAGCTCTCTCATCGAGGCAAGAAAGCCTGCCACCTTGCTTCTCTCGGAAAATTCAAAAATCCCCTCCAGGGAGGCGGCGTCGTGGTCCCGGTCATAGAGCTGCCAATAGTTCTCAATCAACCCGGTGTAAACCTCCCGCGAGAAGGCGCTGAGCCTGATGCGGCTCTCATCCTCGCTCATCTCCAGCCTGAGACGGTCATAGAGTGAGACTATCAACCTGCCTGTCCTGACAGCCTCCCTGAGATGATCACTCTTGCCCGTGGTTTCAGCAAGTGCATTGAGAGCACGGTACCTGGCCATAAGTACTCCCCTCTCATTCTCCGAATAGGATGACAGGGGGGAGAGACCCTCCTCCTGCATTTTCATCACCGATAATACCGTTTCATCACTTACTTCCAGAACCCTTTCATACTCACCAGCATCGAACAGGGTACCGGCATATTTCAGGGTTATGAGCTTCTTAAGGGTATAGTCCCACGGGTGCCTGTCAGCATATTCAAAACAGTCTTCATAGATCTTGAGAGCATTTCGGACATTACCGGTTGTTTTATAGAGGAAATCAGCCCTGTATACAAGCATCATGCAATATTCGCGGCTCTCCCGACCGAACTCTCCCTCCACCTCGGACAGACTGCGGGTCAGCACCTTCTCTCCCTCATCAGGCCTCCCTGTTTCAGCCAGGAGATCAGCATAATTGATGTAGAGAAGAGCTTTGTCCTGAATATTGTTACCGGCATCGATTGCCACTCCCCTCCTGAACTGCGCTTCAGCCTCCTGCGGCTGATTCAGCCTTCGGTGCAGCTGCGCTATAGTATTTAGTATAAGTAATCTGGATACGACATTGCCCGTTCCGGCCTTATCATAGAGCCTCAGGGATTCGCGACAATAGACCAGCGATTTGGTATATTCGGAGGTGCGATAGAGGCTGAGGCCTATAACCTGGTACAGGTCAGCAGTAAGTGCTGTCGGTACCCTGCCCGGATAGATGTCCGCAAGCCTGAGTCCCGCCTCAGCCAGCCCGATGGCTCTGCCCGGATCATTCATCTCGAGACAGATACTTGACAGATTGAGATAATTTGCTGCCAGTGCTGAAGAGTCACTCTCCGAAAGAGCTCTGCGTGCCTGAAGGCCTTTCAAACCCTCCCTGTAGGCACGACTGAAGTCGCCGGCCCTGAAGAGTGCGATGGCCATATTACTGATACTAAGGGCATACCTGCGGTCATACAAACCAACAGACTCACGGCATTCCGCCGACAGGGCGAAGTTATCACGTGATCTGTCATACCTGTTGTTCAGAAGATAATGGTGACCCAGGAAATAGTATGCGTCAGAGAGAAGAAGAGTGTCGGTGACATCAGATGATGAGATTAGCCCTTCAATTCTTCCGGCAGTTTCAGACCTCTGTTCCGGCCCTGGATCCACGGATATGTACCCGGCAAGTTCGTCAGTCAGGTTGGCCAGTCTCAAAGAAACAGTATCACGGTGTTCAGACTCCCCTTCATCCTGCCAGTTACCGGCAACAATACCTGCAGCAGGGAGCCCGGCAAAAAAGACAAATATCAGTAATGACAGGGTGAGCATGTGTAGTCTCAGACTCATTCTTGCGGTTCTTCTTTCTTCCCGGGATAAAAGTATAAAACAAAGTGATATCGTGAACCACGATACCTTCTTAGTATATCGCCCTGACAATCAATTTATTGTATTTTTTTTGAAAAAAAGTTGATTTTTTTTTGTCACAAATTGCACTCTTCCGACATGTACAGTATAGATAAAACATCAGACAAGACAAACAACAATAAAACTACATCAAAATGAAAACCCTGAAAATTGAAAACCTGGCCGATTTTGTTCTTTCAAATGAAGAGATGATTAATGTTCGCGGAGGAAACGGACGTCAGGGAATTGCTGACGGCAATCCCACCAGACCTCCCATCATCATCGAGATCTGATATTGTTATTAAGAGCCGGCTCGTCCGGCCGGAATGTAAATATACTATAAGGTGTTTCTGCCTCTGGCAGGGCGCCTTATGCCCTGAGACAGCATCTGCGTATGTTGTCTGCAATGCCCGGAGGGGAAGACGTGGCATGTTGTAAATGACTATCTGAACAGTAGTTTTTTATGAGTGTGAAATAATATAAATGAGAGATGAAGACAATCAATGTCAACAACACGATTGAGAACTTCCTGAGCGGCAATGCCTGCAATGCTGAGAAGGCCTGGCTCAACAGGGAGATTAAAAGAGACCCGGGTCTGGCAAGGGAGGTAAAACTCAGGCGCAGGACCGATGAAATACTGGCTGACAGGGAGATCCTCGATCTGAGGGCAAAACTCAATGCCGTTGAGATGCAGAAACGTTCCGCAGGAGGACTTCGCAAAGCTGCGGCAAAGAGTTCCCGGTATGCTGCCGCACTACTGATCGCTGCTGCTGTATCTTCGGCGCTTTACTTTATCCTGAGACCTGGTCCGTCACCCGAAAAACTATATACCTCATATTTCGAAAGGTATGAATCTCCGGGGGCATCAAGGTCTGTAGCCAGCACCGGCAACCTTCTGATGGAAAATGCCATTGCATCATATTCTGCCAAAGATTACCATAAGGCTATCGGTTATCTCGAACAGGTCATTGCAAACGAAACCGGCAACATGGAGTCAGTCTTCATGCACGGCATGGCCAACATGGAGGTGAGCAACTATCCTGTCGCCAGCGGATCATTTACAAAGGTGATTGAGCATAATGACAACCTCTACCTTGAAGATGCAGCATGGTATCTGGGACTCTGCTACATGATGACCGGAAACAGTGAAAAAGCCGTAAGCCAGATGGAGGCTATAGCAGGCTCCAGGAGCAGGTACAGCCGTCAGGCTGCCAGGCTTGTTAGAAGAATCAGATAAGTGTGAGATAACCTCATAAATAAGCCTATGTTCGAATTGCTTCGCAATAGTGTTTACAGTAACAGAGTGGCGACCGGGATGAAAGAGGAGGAAAAGATGAAACAAATGATTTATAAGCCACAACTGCTTGCCGGCGTCTCACACGAAGTGAGGACGCAGATGAACTCTATAGTGGCATTCTCCTATCTGCTGAACAATTCCAATTTTACCGAAGGAGAAAAACGTGAGTTCTCCGAACAGATAATTACTTCATGTGAACAGTTGATCGGACTGTTTGAAAACTTCTTTGACACTGCTGTCCTAGAGTCCGGATCCTCAAAGGAGGATGCCAGGGAGAATGATGCAGTGAGGCTGTTCGAATCTCTCGCCTCTGATTTCAGGGTTTTGATGAGAAAGAGAGAGAAGAACCACATTGTACTCATTCAGGAGGATAATCTCCCGGAAAAACTACTGATAAGGATGGACACCTCACGCACCATCCGTTTAATGAATAATCTCTTCAGAAATGCACTCGACAACACCTCTTCAGGGTTCATAAAAATCGGCTGTACATACAATGACGAGATAATCACATTTTATGTCAAAGATTCTGGCCAGGGTTTCCCTATAAGCAGTCAAATGCTGCTTTCCGACAATCCTGAAATCCAATATTCCGAAAGTCAGGATACCTATTCCGCTATGAATTTAATCCTGGCCAGAAATCTTATTTTAACACTGGGGGGCAAAATCAGGGTTGAGACCAATGATGCCGGAGGAACCTCGGTATTTGTCTCACTGCCCGTCAGGGAATGTTCCGGAATAAAGATGATAACCGGTACTTCTTCAGAAAAGAAGATTGCAATCTGATTTTCTGAGGCACTACGACTGTCTGCTTGATGAAGGAAGGGAGGAGGGTGACTTGCAATGTCGCCCTCCTTATTTGACTGTACCTTCTGAAAGGATTTTGATCTCCGTACGTCTGTTCTGTCTCTTGCCAGCGGGAGTAATATTGTCAGCTATAGGAGTAGTCTCTCCGTAACCGTGCCAGAAAATCCTTTCAGGGGCAATGCCTCTCTTTACCAGATACTCTTTAACCGACCCGGCACGCCTATCCGACAGACGCTGGTTATGTTCTTCCGTACCGTCGGAATCAGTGTGGCCTCCTATCTCTACAACAATAGTATGGTTGACGGTCAGGAAACGGAGGAGCATCTCCAGCTCCGGCATTGATGCTTCAAGCAACTCCCACGAATCCGTGTCAAAGAAGACATTGAACATCCTCATCAGCTCACCTTCACGTACTTTATTGAGCCTTATTGTCTTACGGTACGGTTCGGCGGAAGAATAGCCCTCTTCAAAATCAAAATTCTCAGAGAATATCATATATCCGTCAGCCGTAACATTAAGGCCGTAACTCGATCCTCCTGGCAGGCAAACAAGGAATCCTCCACTGTTGTCGGTCGTCGATGATATCACTCCTATACCACCCGTGAGGTCTGTAAGTTCATACCTTGCCGTAATCGGACGCCCGTCCTCCTTGTCGATGACTGTTCCCCTGAAGTAGGAAACCGGGTCGGGCTGAATCTCCCCGGGAAGATCTATGTAGAAGATATCCTTACCCATCTTTGGGTCGCGCACCGATGAGAAGAATGCGCGTTTGGCCGAGGACTCTATCACAAGCCCTGTCTCATCGGCAGGAGAGTTCACTGCCGGTCCGAGGTTCACCGGATCTGTCCAGGTGGAGTCTTGATTCAGGGTCGTTGTATAGATATCATGTCCACCGAACGACTCTCGCCCGTTGGATGAGAAGTAGAGTGTCCTGCCGTTGAAATAGATGAATGGAGAGAATTCATCGCCGGCGGTGTTGATGACTTTCCCGGGATTGACCGGTTTTTGCCATGTTCCGTCGCTGCTGCGGATAGAGTACCAAATATCCATCCCTCCCATTCCCCCGGGCCTGTTGCTGACAAAGAAGAGCATGCGGCCGTTGGCGCTGATGGAGGGTTGCGACTCCCAGTAGGTTGTATTGACCGGTGTGCCGAGGTTGACTCCGGGAGACCATCTGGTGCCGTCATAAACCGAATGGTAGATATCGCATCTGCCATAGCCGTCCTTACGGTCACAGGCAGTAAAAAACATTGATCTTCCGTCAGCGGATATGGACTGGGCACCTTCGTTTCCAGCCGTATTGAGAGGAGCACCGGCATTTCGGGACATTCCCCAGTGCCCATCTTTGTTCCATCTGCTGATATAAAAATCCTCCTGCCTGTCCCTGCCATAACCTGATGCCCTTCTCACTTCTCTTGTGAAGATCAGCTCCTGGCCGTCACCCGTCAGGCTGGGCCAGTACTCATCAAGTGCAGTGTTGACCGAATCACCTACGCTGACAGGTTCAACCTGAAAGAGCGAACCCGGAAATGAGAGTGCAAAGAGACAGTCGGCGACAAGCTTCTCTGCATCGATTCTCAACTTTGAGGTGGTCTTCGGCTGGTTAAGGTATGCCTCCAGGTGTGCCTTTGCTTCCCTGTATTGCCCGATGCGCATCTCCGCCCTTCCCAGGCTGAAGAGAGCAGGAGGAAAATAGAGGGAGTCAAGCGCAATGGCCCTGCGATAGTGTCTCACCGACTTCTCCCATTGACCCGTGTCACTGTAGAGCTGTCCCAGCAGCAGGTGCGCCTCATAGAAGCCGTCATCTTCCTCTGCCGCCAGCCTGAGGTTCTGCTCGGCACGGTCATAATATAGCAGGTCATAGTCCCTCTTGCCGGTGTCATACAGGCGCAAAGCCCTGTTTGAGCGTGTGTGGAAGCCCTGGCCGATGACACTGCACTGGCTGAGGAAAACCATAAGCAGCGTAAGTATGAGGATTCTTGTACTCATTCAGGGAATATGCATGAATTTATGTGCCTGTATTGAAACCATCCATCTGTTGTTTTTCTTCACATAGCCGGTTATGGCAGCTATCATCTCCTTATAGCGGCTCCACTCGGGCTGCAGCATGAGCTTGCACTGCGGACCCACCATGGTGCTGTACTCCTCTGCTCTCTCAAAATCAGTGCCATCGGTGATAACAACCTTAAGCTCGTCAGCCATCGGCCATATCTCCGGCAACGGTGGAGCCTCGCTCTTGGGTGAGAGCGTTATCCAGTCCCACGAGCCTGTCAGTGGATGTGCGCCCGATGTTTCAAGATATGTTTTGATGCCCTTATTCCTCAGGATGTCACAGAGAGGATCAAGGTCCCACATCAGCGGTTCGCCGCCGGTCACAACAACGGAGTCTGCGCCTGATTCAATAACCCTGCCAGCAACATCGGTGACGCATGTCATGAGATGAAGCTCTGCATCCCAGGCATATTTTGTATCACACCAGCTGCAGCATAGATCACACCCGCCGATCCTGATGAAATAGGCAGCTCTGCCGGTATTCCAGCCTTCACCCTGTACAGAGTAAAACTCCTCCACCACCGGGAGCGTGAGGCCGTCTCTATCTCTCCTCTCCTCCTTCATCGCTATTACATGCCCGGGAAGAGGAGTCTGGCTGATTCATGGAACAGCTTCGTGTTCTCCTTCCTTCCGCTACCTGCTGAGGCAAGCATTATCGCAGGTAAAGTAAATACATTAGTTCTTGTTAAAGATTTCATCTGCAATGTATGACATCAGTTTTTTCCGAATAGAAGCTCCCTCTCTCTCCCTGAAGCTGCCGAAGCCCACTCTTCGGGTATTATCTTCCAGTCGGAAAGCGGCTCAGGAGTGATTGTACCTCTCTCTCTTATCCATTCCGTCATGTAATATCTCAGATCCCTATCAGTGGCGGTGACGATTCGTCTGTCCAGCTCACGTCCGGTTATTCCGGCTGCGGGAAAATGGCCTCCCCCACCGTTGGCCCTGTAGGAGTTCACTGCTACGCTGTATGTTGCACTGTGACTGAAGGGCGTTCCGTCATCGAGTGATATGATCGTGACCCTGTCGCCCTGCGGCTTGCTGACGTCGATGGTATAGCGGATACCCATTGCCGATTCGAAGTTGTAAGATGGATTTCTCAATCGTGCAGTGCCGTTCATCATTACCGGTTTACCGCTGTCGTCGTAACGGTATCTGAGCATATAGTCATCAATGCCGTCCATGGTGTCAAACCAGAGTCCGGCTGCATGCTCGAGGTGCCTGTCAATCTCACCCCCTGTCATATTGACGGTGTAGAGGAAATTCTCAAACCGGTAGAGACGGTACATGTCCCGTATCCGGAGCTCCCCCTCTCTAATTTCCTGGTCATATGAGAGAGGTGCTGCAAAGGATATGTCAGCACCGCTTAAATCAAGCTGCATGCGGTGTATCAGGTCAACGAAGGCCGAGGGTCCGAAAAAGGCGTCACGGGTACCGAATGATGCAGCGGACCTTCCAATCACCTCCGAGGTATAAGCCTTGAGACTATCGGACACCTTCCTGTATCTCTTGATGAACGCCAGCGATTCAGGCAGGTCGTCCATGCGGATAACTTTGCCCGAGATCTCCTTTTCAAGGGTGCCATCGGAATTTTTGCTGAATGATACCGTTGCATTCATAAGTGCCTCCGCCCTGCTGCCACCGTCCAGAATTAAAACCCGGTCCCCGTTCAGGGCTGTTACCTCCGTGACATCCTGCCTGTGATCATGACCGCAGAAGATAACGTCAAACCCCGGAACATTGACTGCTACCGCCACTGTGCTGTTCTCATCCTCACCGGTATCGTCCTCATCACCCATGCCCGAATGAAAGAGCCCCACAACTATGTCAGGATTCTCACTCCTGATTACTGGCATCCACCTGGCTGCGGTCGCAACCATATTTTCAAACCTGATGCCCTCATAGAGCGATTCCGGCAGCCAGCGCGGCACGGAGGGAGTTATCAGGCCGAATACCGCGATCTTCAATCCACCCTTCCTGATGATAGTGTAAGGCTCAAAATAGGGTTCCCCGCTTTCGGCATGAACAGCATTGGCAGCAAGAAGCGGGAACTTGTACTGCCTCCTGACCCGGTCGTAGACTGCATGTCCTGCTTCAATATCATGATTCCCGACCGTAGCCGCATCATAGCCCAGGTGGTTCAGTATGTCAGCAACAACATGCTCACGGGTGGTGTCGATGAAGTTGTAATAGTAGGCCAGCGGGTCACCCTGCAGAATATCTCCGTTGTCAAGCAGAACAATCTTAGTGCTGCCCTTACTTTTAACAACCGATGCAACGTTGGCCAGGGAACGACCGGTGGACATACCTTCTGTATTGTCAAACGGCAACAGCATGCCATGGAGGTCTGTCGTGGCATAGATCTCAATCTTGTCAGGCCGCTGCTGACATGATACTGTCAGCAAGGCTGAAAGAAGCAGGACAAAAATATATGATGAATGTTTCATGATTTATTGAGTGTTACAGAACTTCAGCTCCAGCACTGTTTATGATGAGATTTCTGTCATCCCTTTTCTTCTTCAGCGTAAAATGATCAACCAGGGAGCCTGAGGCGTCATATGCATTGTATGTCAAAATATTGCCGTTAACAGTGACTTCCTGCCAGGTCTGGGTAAAGGCCATGCCCCTGTCCCACCATGGAGCGGCATCCTGCTGATATTGCTTTGCACCGCTGACAGAGACAACATATACTGTTCCGGCTCTCCTGCCCTTTTTTTCCAACCCGTCAGGCATTATCTGACCGCGTGCATAGGTATGATCATGACCTGTCAGCACAAGGTCGACATTATACTTGTCGATAAGTGGCTTCAGACGTTCCCGTATCGTTGTATTGTCTCTCCTGGCAGATGTAGAGTAGAGGGGATGGTGAAAAGTCATGACAGTCCATTTGTACGGATTATTTTTCAGAAGCTCCTCTAACCACATAGTCTGGCTGTTTGCAAGTGATTCGTTTCTCATCATCACATCGGAGTTCAGGAAGATGAACCTCACGCCCTGATAATCCACATAATAAGCAGTCTCCTCAAGTCCTTCCGGCCCGTTTTCCGGAAGTGTAAAGCCAGCTCTCCAGTGCCTGTTAAGCTCCCGTTTACCTCTGACTGCAGGATCGTAATACTCATGGTTGCCGGGTGTTGGCAACACAGGTACCTCAGCATGGATGAAACCGCCAGCTGCATGCCAGGAACCCCACTCCTCATCATGTGGGATGCCGCCCGAACCTCCGTCGACAAGATCACCGGAAAATATCATGAATGAAGCATCGGGCGCTGACCGGTAGGCCTGTCGCACCACCCTGGAGTAGAGCGCGTTGCTGCCCTGCGAATCGCCGAGATAGATAAATGTCAGGGGTGCGGATGCTGATGATGCAGTTGTAAAGGTAAACCACTCGCTAGCATTGGTACCTGACCCTACCCGATAGGCATACCCTTTATCGGGGGTGAGACCGGTGAAATTGACCGAGTGATATCTTGATACGAATCCGTCACCGGCCACATCCTTGTATGTGCCGGTAACCGTAATTGCAGTGTCAGCCAGGTGCACGGTGGAAAGATTAGGTGATAACTGTGCAACGGATTCATTGACAGTGGTGTCAGTCCTCCAGGTAACGGCCATTGAAGTGGTGGCGTCTCCGCTGATGTTCAATATTATCCTGTCAGGATCAGCAGAGGGATCGTACCTGGAAATCTTCTCCTGGGCAACCATATTGACGGATGAAAAGACAATTACGAATAGAAGGTTCAAGAATTTTCTCATGTTGCTTTTTTGACTGTATAACATATAACCCTGCAGGGTGGTTGCAAAGATATCGATTAATTTGTAAGCCGCGATGATACCTTCCTTGCAGCCATGGGGCTTTTGATTATTTTTGCACTGTTATGAATGTACTATCGGGACTAGACGTTGTATCACAACGCATGCCGGCAGGGCTGCGCAACAGGCGAATCGGCATCCTTTGCCACTCGTCAAGTATCACCTCCGATTTCAGGTTTATCACTGAAGTCTTCCACAGCGGCAGCGGATGCACCCTGGCCGCACTCTTCGGTCCACAGCACGGCATCTCCGGGCAGACGCAGGACAATATGATTGAGTGGGAAAGCACTACCGATCCTATTCTGGGCATTCCGGTCTGGAGCCTGTACGGTGAACATCGCAGGCCCACACCCCGGATGCTTGAGGGACTTGAGGCTCTTGTGGTTGACCTGCAGGATGCAGGGGCCAGGCTCTACACATACATCTGGACTGTCAAGCTATGCATGGAGGCTTGCGCGGAGGTCGGCATACCTGTATACATACTCGACAGGCCTAACCCCATTGGCAGGGTGCAGGCTGACGGACCGGTGCTGCTGGAGGAGTACTTCACCTTCGTGGGGGGTGCATCCATACCTCTGTGCCACCGGATGACCCTGGGCGAGATGGCCATATGGATCAGGGAGAAGCATCTGCCCGGATGCGAGCTCCATGTCATCAGGATGGAGGGGTGGAAAAGAGACTCCCTGTTCAGGGAGACAGGCCTGCCATGGGTGCTGCCTTCACCCAATTTGCCATCACAGGAGAGTGCGACAGTGTATCCGGGCACCGTACTCGCCGAGGCACTTAACCTATCCGAAGGTCGCGGCACGGTGATACCCTTTGAACTGACAGGGGCACCCTGGGTCAACAGTCACAGACTTCTCATGGAACTGCGGAGCAGAAGCCTGCCGGGTTGCAGCTTCCGCATCCATGACTTCATACCTACCTTTCATAAATATGCAGGCGAATACTGCAGAGGAATACAGATACACGTGACAGATGCCTCATCGTTCAGGCCGGTGGCAACTGCCCTGCACCTCTTTGACGCTATTATAAAAACCTCGCCGCCAGGATCGCTGCAGTTCAAGCAGCCTCCATACGAATATGAATACCGGCTGATGCCTTTTGACATACTCTCAGGCGACAGCCGGATGAGAGAGGTGCTCGAAAAAGGCCTTTCCCTCTCTGATGAGATCACACGATGGGATGAGTCCATAGAGAGTTTTACGGCTGAATTCAGACAGATGGCTCTGTACGAAGAATAGTATGGTGACGGCCGGAAATATCATACTTCTTTCGCTGATCATCTTTACAGCCTCTGTTATCAGGGGGTTTACCGGCTTCGGCCTGGCCCTGGTGGCGGTGCCCCTCTTACAGTTCCTGATGCCGGTGACCGATACTGCTGTCTTCATCGCCATGATTAATTTTATCTTCTCCGTTCTCTATTACCGCCGTTCAAAAAGAGAGATCAGCAATCAACCACTTGGCGCAATGGCATTGTGGACCGGTGCCGGAGTGGCGGCAGGAACAGTGATCCTGAAGTTTATTAACCCGGCATTTATTCAGCTTGGATGGGGAATAATCATTATATTCATTGTTTATGCCCTCTACCGGGGTGTCGACTTTCATATCAGATCTGACAAAACAGCCCTCACCCTCAGCGGCCTGCTCGGAGGGATGCTCTCAGGCGCCACCGGCATCACGGGCCCCCCGGTTGCTGTGATACTATCCTCTATGAAGACACCGAAAGAGAAATTCAATGCGGTAATTTCCGTATTCATTCTCTTCGCCGTCTCCTATGCCCTGGTGTTTTACCTTATCACAGGACTCATCAGAGAGGAGACACTGCTGCTGGCACTCTGTTCCGTCCCTGCCCTTATTGCCGGACTATACACAGGTGACAGGCTTGTGGCACGAATAAGCCAGAATACATTTACCAGCATTGTCTATGTGGTTCTTGTGATAATGGGATTGATTACGCTCTTCAAGGGTGCGAAGACCCTCTTCGGGAGCTGAAACTATATACATTCGTTAACATGATGCTCTTCTCCGATACATACAAAACCATTGATTCTGAAGCAAAAGGACTTTTCAAGGCTAAGGGCAGCAGGTTTATCGCCCATGCCATTCCGGTTTCATCACAGGAGGAGATAAAAATGAGGCTTGAGGAGCTGCGCAGGGAGTATCATGATGCCAGGCACCACTGCTATGCATGGGTCCTCTCACCTGACAGGCAGACATGGAGGGTCAACGATGACGGCGAACCGTCGGGCACCGCAGGCAAACCCATACTCGGCCAGATCAATTCTAGGGAACTGACAAACATACTGGTGGTGGTGATCAGGTATTTCGGAGGCACACTCCTGGGCGTCAGCGGCCTCATAAATGCATACCGGTCTGCTACAGCCGATGCTCTGGAAAATGCCACCGTAAGTGAACGCTACCTCACTGAGTTCTGGCTGATCACATTCCCCTACGAGGCAATGAACGACGTAATGAGGGTGCTGAAAGAAGAGAACTGCGGACAGTCGGCACACCACTATAGCGGACAGGAGGTGTCGGTGGAGGTCTCATTCAGGGCATCACTCTCTCTCCGGATCACCGAAAGGCTGCATAAGATAGAAAGAGTCAGGGCGGAATGGACCCGCACAACCTGAGAAAGTTATTTTTCAGATACTTTTTAACACCGACGATTTTCCAGCAGCAGTTATCATAAATTTGTACAGACCCGGGCATCAAAAACGCATTTTTATGAAAACCAGAAGTTTAGTATCAATTGATGATCTGACCACCGCGGAGATCATGAAAACACTTGATCTCGCCGCGGAATTTGAGAAGGAGCCTATTCAGGATATCCTTCGCGGCAGGGTGGTGGCAACGCTCTTTTTCGAACCCTCAACCAGGACGAGGCTCAGCTTTGAAAGCGCCGTGAACAAGCTTGGCGGCAAGGTAATAGGATTTACCGACTCATCCAGCTCCAGCGTTACCAAGGGGGAGACCCTGAATGACACTATCAGGACTGTGAGCAATTATGCCGACCTGATTGTCATGCGTCACCCGATAGAAGGAAGTGCGAGGTATGCCAGTGAGATCTCGACGGTGCCTGTCGTAAACGCCGGCGACGGCGCCAACCAGCATCCCACGCAGACACTTCTTGACCTCTATTCCATCCTGAAGACGCAGGGTACGCTTGACAAACTTAGTATCTGCATGGTGGGCGACCTTAAGTATGGCCGTACGGTGCACTCGCTGCTGATGGCAATGTCGCGGTGGAAGACCTCCTTCAATTTTGTTGCGCCGGAAGAGCTGATGATGCCTGATGAATACAAACTCTATCTAAGGAACCTGGGACTTAGTTACTATGAGACATCCAACCTGTCAGAGGTCATAAACATGGCAGATATTGTATATATGACCAGGGTCCAGCGCGAACGGTTCTCGGACCCGATGGAGTACGAGAAGGTGAAAAACGCCTACGTGCTCCATGAAAACATGCTCGGTGAAACAAAGCCCGGCATGAAGATACTCCATCCCCTGCCGAGAGTAAACGAGATCAATACCGACGTGGATGCCAACACCAAGGCTTACTATTTTGAACAGGCGCTAAACGGGGTCTATACCAGGCAGGCAATCATAACCACTTTACTCGGACTTAAATAGAAGGTCATGAAGAATACAAATGATCCGAAGCAGCTGCTTGTCAGTGCCATCGAGAGCGGCACAGTGATAGATCACATACCGGCCAGAACCCTCTTCAAGGTAATCAAGATACTGGGCCTTGACAGGATCAAAAACCAGATCACCTTCGGTACCAATCTCGACAGCAAGACTGACGGCAAGAAGGCAATCATCAAGATCGCGGGAGTGTTCTTCGAAGATGATGATATTAACCGTATTGCCCTGGTAGCACCCAACGCCAAGCTTAATATCATCAGGGATTATGAGGTGGTTGAGAAGCGTGTTGTGGCAGTACCTGACACCATCACCGCCATTGCCAAGTGCATGAATCCCAAGTGCATCACCAACTTCGAGAATGTGACTACGCGATTTAAGGTTGTATCGAAGAAACCGGTGGCGCTAAAATGCCACTACTGTGAGAAGATCACAGACCAGGAACGGCTGGAAATCATCTGAGACGGTCGTAGGATTTTACCAGCAGCTCGTCCCTTAGAATGGCACGGTGGGCAAGCCATGCCAGGATTGCCGATACCAGGGGAAAGACGGCTCTGACCTTCCAAAGTATCGTGATGTCAATCTTCCTGTCAAACATCAATACATAGAATGCACCCAGGATAAGTGTGCCCAGTGACAGCAGTAGCACGATCATGGTGACACGCATCTGCAGCGGCCTTCTCCTGTAAAGGAATATAGCAACCAGTGAGAGCACCGGCACCAGCGCAAGGAGGAAAGTGAGCGGCCAGAGTCGCTGAAGGATGCCCCCTCCCTCTTCTGAAAGCCCCATGAAGCTGATGCTGAAAAGCGTACCGCTGCCGCTGTCCATCATGACGAGATCTCCCGTAAGCATCAGTCCCGACAGAACGGCCACGCCAAACAGAAATAATGTCTGAATCCTTTGTATCATGTTCGTTTACAGTTATCTGGCTGAAAACAGCTTTCTGAAATTCTGGTAGTCAAGGTAATATAAAATTTTCAAAGAGAGACTGTTTGTCTGTGGCATGGAGAACATATCTGTAAAATTACTCAGAGCATCAGTTACTATCACATTGGACTCGGAGTAGATGGCATTCTTCCAGACGAGAGAGAGCTCACTGCCAGGGGCAAAACGCCATGTATAAACGACATCAACATTCAGAAAGTTGGTGTTGACGTCAGTGTCAGGTATGATGCCGGGAGGCATCAACTCCGTCAGACTGCCGTCATTCAGAAGCTCAAAGTAGCTGTTATCATAATCTGCCCCTGACCAGTAATGCCTGCTCCTCAGTGTCAGATAGGAATTTGCACTGAAGATGAACGCACCCGACAGGGTATTGGTTACAGTTTTGATATTGCGCCTCCCGAAGATTACCATATCTGCCGGACTTGTCATGACATAGCCTATGTCATTGAACATCCTTTCCATGCCCAGGCTGTATTCAATTGAGAACCTCCTGTTCACCTTGTATTCAGACTGGATAGACCATGCAAAGCCATGCTGGTTATATTCAGAAATGGCGTTGTAGTATCCTCCCTGAAGCTCGGCATAGAGCTTTTTGCTCTTGTCAGTGTCACCCCTGAAGCCGGCCTCAAATGCTGCAGGGCGGTGATAGAACTTGGACATGTCACGGGTCCGGGGTTCAAAATAGTCATCTTCACCCCAGGGAGTGAATTGCATGTCAACGGAAATAGACCAGTAGTTCATCAGGATGATCATCTCTCTGAGACTTACTGAAGCCGATGTAAATGCTCGCGGGTTGAATAGCTGGTCATATTCGAGATCAACAGAGCTGCGGGTTGTCATGATGCTGCCCCTGGGCTCGTAGGTGTTGTATGAGAAGTCAAGTGAGTGTTCAAGCTCATTGTTTCTGCGCAGGTATCCCATATCATTCGGATCATAGCTGTCAC
>CAZFIF010000002.1:0-45004 GCA_964519065.1 uncultured Rikenella sp. | reverse complement strand
TTGAAGATTAGCAATTTATTATATGTAGATTTCTAATTTGACAGTTCCGAAAGCATTTGTGAAATATCCATATTTTCAGGATTCATTTGTTGTGCTTTCAGCAAAGCTTCTTTTGCCTGATCCATCTCCCCGCTTATTTTATGGGCAAAACCTAAATCATAATAGGCGTGCCACGAATCGGGATATTCTTCTATATTGAATTTGAACAGCTTCACAGATGCATTAACATCATAATCCACAAGCATTCTGCCGGCCATACTAATCTCTTCTTCTCTATAATTATAGTTGTTATAAGCTTCCGCTTTATGTGATTTGTAAATGGCAATTGCCGTATCAATAGAGGATTGCAGATACGTATTCAGCAATGCCGTTGATTGTGCAAAATCCAATTGATCCGGTATCGAAAAATCATTTTTCTGTGAACTCAGGCTCAATAATTCTTCTTTTGACTTCTGATTTTCTTTCAGCGTGGCATCAAAAAAGGTTGTGGCATAGTCAGCAATAAAATCATAGCTCCTGGCATAATTATTCTGGATTGAATCCGGTTTGCAATTGTTAAAATAGCTCCAAAAAGAGACGAAACCAAAATGATCCAGGTTTGACATTCGCACAGCGAGTTTATCCCTGGATTTTATTGAATTATAAAATGGATATACAGAACTGACATCTTTATTGACCAGCATGAAATAAGGTACTTGGGTTTTCTCCAAATCAAACGCCTGTAATTTGGAAAGGAAGATGTAGAAGGAATATTCCTGACTGCCATCCAGGGAGCAAACGGCTTTAACATCTGGATGTTTCATTTGAAACAGGGCTGCTGCCAGGCCTCCCGTACTATATCCGAACAGGCCTATTGATGAATATCTAACAGGGACGGTTTTCTCTATATAATCGAGAATGAATTCCATATCCTCCACCTGTGCTAATATGCTTTTCCCCGGATCTCTCCTTTGTATAGAATTTTCTCCGGCGGAAGCAACCGAAATAACATAGAAGCCATTTTTTGCCAGTTGTTCGCAGAGACGATGATTTTGTACCGGCGTCTTGCTGTTTGAGGGTGCGTATATAATCAAAGGAAATTCCCCCTTTGCCTGCGGAATATTGAGGGAAGCTTCCACTGGTGAATCGAGGATTTCTTCTGTAGTTGTGTTTAATCCTATGTTGAAGCTCCCTTTGGCAAAACCGGCATAGGCATCGATAAAATAAAAGCTCTCGTTATCGATATCCTCTTTCGCTTTAGAGTAATCTTCCCGGATGGAAATCAAGTCGACATATTGCCTGAAACTCATTTTATTCCCATCCGAAACATCTTCTGACGGATACCAGAAATAAATCAGCATCGGGCGCAGAACAGTATCCTGATTGCGTATATAAAGCCGACTGCTATCCTGTACTTTATAGCAACTAAAACCCGCGGAATAGCTTGTGCGTTCTTTTTCGGCGGTACAGCTCAGGGTAATAAAACCAATTGCCGCAAACAATAACACGAATTTTGTTGTTTGAATTTTCAAACTCCTTTTCATAATAGACTATTTAGCATTATACCTTTATTTCTTAAATCATTTCTATTGCCTTACTCATATCTCAATGCCTCTACCGGATTCCTTCGTGCGGTGCTATAGCTAAGGCCACTTACTGTAAGCAATACAATGACCAGGGAAATAAATCCTGCGAAAGCAAATATCCACCAACTGAGTACCGTCTTATAGGCAAAGCTTTCCAGCCATTTGTTCATACCATAATATGCTACTGGCGTTGCTACTATAAAGGCTATAACCATCCATTTCACAAAGCTTATATTCAGCATTTGCATGATTTCAGGAATTGTTGCTCCGTTTACTTTTCGAATGCCTATTTCTTTGGTTCGGCTGGCCATCATAAAGGAGGCCACACCTAATAGACCCATACAGGCAAGAAAAATAGCCAGCACTGCGAAAAAGCCCATAAGTTGAAAAGTCTTACTGTCTTTTTCATAGCGTTGTTCCAGGATCTGGTCTAAAAAAGTAAATTCAATGACCTCATCGGGATAGATGCTCTGACAAACTTCGGTAATGGCATTCTTCGAGCCAGCTAAATCAGAAGGCTTCACTTTAACGATTAGATGGTAAGCCATTGAATAATCTATTACGTAGACTACGGGCTTCACCTTGCTATACAATGACTCGAAATAAATGTCGTCGATTATGCCTACTATTTTTCTATCCGATTTAGGCCAATTACATTTGAGTGTTTGCCCTATTGGATCTCCCTCTATGCCTATACTTTTTACGGCAGCCTCATTTAATATCACTGCATCAGTGGCATCCGTATTAAATTCATTCGAGAATAATCGACCCTGAACCGGCTCAATTCCCAATGTTTCAAAATAATCGAAAGTAACATGCACATAGGAAATTGCTATACCATCGGCCTGACCTTCCAGTCTCACTCTCCCCTCATTACTCAGAGAACCTGAAGGTATGCGGCTTGCGACAGAAACAGCGGAAACAAAGCTCTCACTTAGCAGTGCCTGTTTCAGGCTATTGTATTTCGCTTCATCACCAAAATCGAATATGCTGGTAAGTACAGCTTCTTTATCAAAACCCAGATCTTTCTTTTGTAGAAAACTAATCTGACGAAGCATAACAGTAGCACAGGCAATTAAGACGATGACAATGGTAAACTGAGCTCCCACCAGAATTTTCCGGATTTGAAAGCCGGAACCAAAACCGCTTTTGGATGATTTCATCACCTTAACGGGACTATAGGAAGACAACACAAAAGCGGGATACCAACCTGCCAGGACACCCAAAACTATCATCATACCTAATAAACTTATAAGAATATTCACATTCGACAGGAAGTAAAATGATAATTCCTTTCCGGATAGCTCATTAAACAGGGGTAAGCTGAGCCTTACCAGAATCAACGAAATACAAAATGATATAAAGAATACAATCATCGATTCAGAGACATATTGCATTGCCAGCTGAGTTCGTGAAGCTCCAAAAGTCTTACGGACACCAATTTCAGTTACACGGGTTGTTGCATTGGCTGTTAAAAGATTGATATAATTGAAGCAGGCTATCAGCAGAATAAGCAGGCCTATTGCCGAAAAAATCAATACATAGGTAATGCTGTTCTGGGGTTGAATATCGCCCAGGAAATGAGAAGAATAGAGATGAATATCCTTGATGTTTTGCACAGTAAATTGGGTTACAGGAGCGTCAGTTACATTATAGCTTTTCATCAACTCTGTGATTTTAGCCTCCAGGTCTGGCCTGGAAAAAAGATCTGACATTTCGAAATAAACCAGGAAATTCCACCAACCCCAGTTGTCCATCCAGTTTTCACTGAACATCCTATTCCCATCAGCGAGCGTCAAAAAGAGGTCAAAGGTAAAATGGGAATTCTGAGGTATATCTTTTATTACTCCCACCACAGTATAATCGTATTCGCTACTTACTTTAAATATTTTGCCGATGGGATTTTCGTCCCCAAAATATTTACGAGCTGTCTCTTCAGTTAGAACTGCCGTACCCGGTTGCTGAAGAGAATTTGCAGCGCTTCCCTGTATAAATTCAAAAGAAAATACTTCAAAGAGATCAGCATCGACCCAGGCCACCATATCTTCCTTAAATATCTGATTATCTACTTTAACCAGGATATTATCTCTTGGCAATATTCTTGCAAAGCTCTTTATTTCCGGTAAATTATCTGCCAGATATTTTGCTGTCCCCGGTGCCTGATAGGGATGTACCTCCTGACACAACCGATAGATATTATCTGACTTTTCGTGATATCTGTCATAACTGAGTTCGTGCGCAACATACAGTAGCAACAGTATACAGACAGCCAGTCCGATAGAAAGACTGGATATACTTATCAATGAATACACCCTGCTTTGAATGAGGTTGGCATATGCGATTTTAAGATAATTCTTGAGCATGGGAATCAGTTTTTATTGGCCTTTTTCTGGTATGTATCCACTGGTATCTGAATTTAATTCCGATTCTCCCTGATTACCTGACCATCCAGTAATTTAATAGTGCGGTGAGCAAAACCAGCATCACGCGCAGAGTGTGTCACCATTAAAATAGTGGTGCCTTCCTGGTTGAGTTCCGATAAAAGATTCATTACTTCTATGCCATTTTTTGTATCCAGATTTCCGGTTGGTTCATCTGCCAGAATTATAACGGGGTTTGCTACAACGGCTCTTGAAATTGCTACTCGTTGTTGTTGTCCGCCCGAAAGTTGTTGTGGATAGTGTCTGGCCCTATGGCCGATTTTCATTCTGTTCAAAACCTCATTGACTCTTTTTTTACGCTCCGAGCCTTTCATTTTAAGATAGAGCAAGGGAAGCTCTACGTTGTCATATACATTTAGCTTGTCAATCAGGTTGAAACTTTGAAACACAAAACCAAAATTCCCTCTTCTGTACTGTGTGCGATCTTCCTCCTTAAGATTACTAACATCGGTTCCGTTGAAACTATAATTCCCGCTTGTGGCATTATCCAACAAACCAACTATATTCAGCAAGGTTGATTTACCGCAACCGGAAGGACCCATGATGGCCACAAATTCACCTTTCCTGACATGAATATCCACACCTCTCAAAGCACAGGTTTCAACATCCTCGGTGCTATATACTTTTGTTAATTTTTCTGTTTTTATCATGCATGTTGATTTTTATGGTTATAGTGCCTGAGGGTTTGTAATTGTGCGATTGAAATAGAAGAATCACAATAAGTACTAATCTATTATCTATTTACTTATGAACTGGTATTTGACCTATAACCCAGGTTAGCAATGAATTATTTATTCAATGACTCAACAGGGTTTTGCCTTGCTGCTTTCCAGGTTAACCCGGTAGTAGTAAGAGCGGTAACAAGAAATATAATGAAACCTCCGCTTAGAAATATCCACCATTCCAAAGAAGTTTTAAATGAGAAATGCTCGAGCCATTTAGTCATAGAATACCACGATAACATGCAACTGATAATAAATCCCACCAGGAACCATTTTATAATATCTCTGTTGAGAAGAAGAAGAACTTCAGAAATGTTTGAACCGCATATTTTTCTAATACCTATCTCCTTTACTCTTAACTCTAAATTAAAGGTAATCAGTCCAATCAATCCAATGCAGGACAGTATTATGGTTAAAATCGTAAATACTATAATCCCCAGTGAAATTTTACTTTCAGCTGCATACAGCCCCTTGATCTGGTGATCAATGAAACTATAACTGAAAGGCAGGTTATAAAACTGGTCAAATTGATCTTTTATAGCAGTTATACCCTGTTCAATATTTTGGCCTAATTCCACAAACATCCTGTTTTGTGATGCACTATATCTGAATAACTGCGGTTGAATACTGTTTGAAAGGTTTTGAAAATGAAAATCTTTAACGACCCCTATAATTTCAAATGTATTATCACCCCGGTACATTACTCTGCCTATCGGATCGCTGAAGCCCAGTAAATGAGACAGGGTTTCATTAATTATCACTTTGTCCTTATCATTATCCGAAGCTGAAAAATTCCTGCCCCTGAGAAGTGGCATTTGAAATATGTTCAAGTAAGAGTGATCAACTGATAAAACGTAAATTGAGGCTGCGGTTTCATCGGCTGATCCTTCCCATTTCCAATTGTCTGTAATAAAGAACGGGCTAACATCCACCGGTGAATTACGTGCGAAAGAAACTTGCCTGATATTGGGATTTGACAGAAGATTGCTTTCTATCGTTGTAAAATTATTTGCCCCTTCCGTCGGCAAAAATATCTCAACAATATTTTCAGAATTATACCCAAGTTTAAAATTATTTAAATAGTTGGTTTGCCTGATTATTATCAAACTAACTATAGTAAGGGTAATTGATAATATAAACTGGCTGATTACTAAAGCAGTTCTTAATCCGGCCTTATTTGTCAATGACTTGTCAGAGTTTGATTTTAAGAGAGGTGAAAACGAACTGGTAATCATAGCCGGATATATACCCGATATTATTCCTATTATAATCAAGGCACCAATGCTGCCAGAAATTGTGCTGATTATCAAATATTTTGAAGCAATAGTGGCGTCCAGCATTGATTGAAACAGTCGAATGAATACAGCAGATAAAATAATCGCCAATACACTGGCAATAAGTGAATTGACGACTGATTCCAGGAGAAAATAATTCAAGATATTTTTCGAACTGGCACCATTGATTTTGCGGATAGCAACTTCATCTGTTCTCTTAATCAGATAGGCAGACATCAAGTTGATATAATTCAGAGAAGCCAATATCAATATCAATAAAGCAATCCCAATAAATGAATAGAGCTTCAGATAATTACCATGTTTAGCGTTAAAAACATCAAAATCAGCGCCATATCTTAGTTTTGTTATTGGCAGTAAGTCAATGTTTAATTGCTCATATTCAATATTCTCTCTCCAGATGGCACTTGCAGCTTTTTTTAAATCAGTTATGTTGGTTTTTGGGGCAACTTTAATAATTGTATTGGTAGAAAGGGGCATCCAGACTGCATTGTTGTCAGACTCGATCTGCTTCGGAATAATAAAATCAAATTTTAAACTTGAATTCTCGGGAATATCTTTCAGAATACCTCTTACAGTTAAAAGTTGTGCATTATTATATTTAATAACTTTCCCTAGCGGGCTTTCATCAGCGAATAGCTTTTTACCAAGTTTTTCTGTTATAAAAATACAATCGGGATCGTCCAGATAATCAATTAACCCATTTACCAGCGGGAAATTAAAAACATCCAACATAGTGGGGTTTGCGGCAACACCGGTTTCCTCATAAAATCTGTCACCAACCTGTAAGACTCTTTTCCCATATAAGTATAGGAAATTAAAACTCTCTTCAACGGAAGGAATTCTATTCTTGAGTTCGCTGGCTAATGCCGTTGGAGTCTCTGCTATTGTCACACTAGTTCCATTTTCAGAACTCATCTGAGTCGTTACCATAAAAATCAACTCCGAATCTTTGTGGAATCTATCATATTGCAGCTCCTGAATAGCCCATGCCCCCATTACGAACAAGCAGGCCAAGCTAATAGCCAAACCGGTTATACTTATTACATTATGGCTTCTGAAGCGTGAAATATCCTTAAGAACAATCCGGAGATTGTAGAATAGCATAGTCATTAGATTTCAGTTTTTAATTTTGTTGAGTCAATCTTAAATATTCCTCTCAGTTTTTCATCTATAGGTGTTTGTTGTGAACGGGCATTTTGGCTAAATGTCATTAATATGAACAGGATGATTAAAATATTATTCATCAGCATCCGGATTTGAGTAAGTTTGATTGTTCTTCATTATTTTCATTAATCAAGGTTTATGCCATTAAAGTTATATGACTGAATATATGATATATACACCTTATTTTGACGGAACAACGAAAAATATGTGTAAACATATCTTACAGTCGATGTACATTTAGTTTACATCTCTTTACTTTTACATCAAACAACTCGTTAAATCAGGCAAATAAGACCTTGTTTTACGAACCTTAGTATAGAAAATGAAAAGTAAGATTCTTATTCTCGATGATAATAAAAGTGTATTAACTGCACTTGAGATGTTGCTGCAATCGGAATTTGACCAGATATTCACGCTCAAAAATCCCAACAATCTGATTTCTACCATCCAGCAACATGCCATTGATGTTGTGTTGCTTGACATGAATTTCAAGGCCGGAATTAACAATGGTAACGAGGGAATTTACTGGTTAAGGCAGATTCAAAAATATGACCCGACTATTAGTATAATTATGATTACTGCCTATGGCGATATTGAGCTGGCTGTAAAAGCAGTGAAAGAAGGCGCCTTCGATTTTATTTTAAAACCCTGGGATAACAATAAACTAATTAGCACAATACATGCTTCTCTGAAGCTTAGATATAGCAAAATAGAAAACGCTTCCTTATTAAAAACTACAAATACGTTAAAACAAGAACTTAAGCCATCATCGCAAATTCTTATCGGGCAATCAGAGCCAATGAAGCAGGTTATGGAAATGGTGAAAAAAGTAGCCAATACCGATGCCAATATTCTTATCACCGGAGAAAACGGTACAGGAAAAGAGCTGATTGCCCGTGAAATACACCGTTATTCCAAACGAAATCAGGAGATTATGCTTTGTGTTGATATGGGAGCCATAAGCAACACTCTATTCGAAAGTGAACTTTTTGGTCATACGAAAGGCTCTTTTACCGATGCAAAAGAGGAGAGGATCGGCAAATTTGAAGCCGCTGACAAGGGCACCCTTTTTCTGGACGAAATTGGAAACCTCTCCTTATCTCTCCAGGCAAAAATGCTCACTACCCTACAAAACAGGACCATTATCAAGTTAGGGAGTAATACTCAAATCCCGATCGATATCCGATTGATATCGGCCACCAACAAGGATTTAAATGCAATGATTGCCGATGGACTATTCCGCGAGGATTTGCTTTATCGCATCAACACCATTACAATTGAACTACCTCCATTAAGAAATCGCGGAAATGATATCGCGCTGTTAGCTGAGTTTTTTCTTATTAAATACGCGAATAAATACGATAAACAGGGACTGAAAATTAATCAGGACGGAATAGAAAAGCTCCTGAAATACAAATGGCCCGGAAATGTAAGGGAACTGCAACACACAATTGAAAAGGCCGTAATTCTTGCTGACGATAAAGTATTAAATGAAAATAGCTTTCTGTTAACTGATACCAGTATAAATCTGCAGCAAGAGCTTCACGGCAAAACCATTGAAGAGATGGAAAGAGAGATGATACTCGCCTCTATCCATAAGGAAAAAGGCAATATGAGTGCCGTGGCAAAAAATCTTGGAATAACGCGGCAAACCATATACAAAAAGCTTAAGAGGTATGGGATATAAGCATTTCTATTTTGCAATTACAGCAAGATTGGTAATAACAATTCTGCTTTCGATGGCAGGTGCGTTTTTATTCTTTGAAAAGCAGGCTTATGCTTTATCGCTGTTGACATTGCTATTACTGATAGGAGCCATTATTAATATTATCAGGTATTTCAACAAGATAAACCAATGGATGGCCTTTTTCTTATCAGGTATTGAAAATGAAGACACTTCAATAAAAGTCCCGGGCAAATCAGGCAATAATGCTATCGATGAAGTCTACACTGGAATAGAAAGGTTTAACAACCTTTTCAAGCAATCAAAAATAGATATCGGCATCCAGGAACAGTATTATCGTTCTGTCATTGATCAATCGGCTACAGGGCTTTTTTCAGTCAATGAATATGGAAGAGTCATAAATATTAATCCCGCAGCGCTAAAGCTCACAAATTTAGAGGAATATCATCATGTAAACGGACTCAAAGCCATTGATCATGTTTTGCCGGATTTTATAATGAATCAAGATCATAAGCCTCATGAACAATCAGCCATTTTTGAAAATCAATATGGACAAAAGCTATTATTCAAACTTTCAGAAATCAATACTTCAAAAGAAATAATCAGGCTGGTTGCTGTTAGCGATATAACCAAAGAGCTTGATAATGGTAAAGTAGATGCATGGATTAAACTGGCGCGGACTTTGTCGCACGAGATTATGAATAATATTGCTCCCATCACCACATTATCTCAGGTTATTTCAAATTACTTTATTAACAACAGGAAAACCATTGACCCTGCAGATCTGGATTCCAAAACAATTCAAAACACACTGAAAGGGCTTAAGGTTATTGAGGAGCGAAGCCTTGGTTTAATGCATTTTGTCGATAATTATCGGAAATTTACAAAGCTTCCTGTACCCAAACTGGCACCTGTTAACTTGTCAGACCTGATTGAGAATAGCCTGGTGGCAGCCGGTACATTTTCGAAATTTGACACCATAAAACTGGAAAAATCGATCCCCGAAGACTCGATGGCTATTACTGACGAAAAACTCCTGTCGCAGGTCATCATTAACCTTTTGAAGAATGCATGCGAAGCCCTTATTTTTCATAAGACAGAAAATCCAAAGATCATAATCATGCTCAGTCAATCGAACAATACCACCAGAATTGAGATCACCAATAATGGTCCGCATGTACCTCCTGAAATAAGAGAGCAGATATTTGTCCCGTTTTTCACAACAAAGGATGACGGCTCTGGCGTTGGACTTAGCCTTAGCAAGCAAATAATGCTTAAAATGAATGGCGATGTTTTGCTGAACTCAATGAAGGAAAAGTCAACTACTTTTACGATTATTCTAAATTAGCGTTCCGTCAAAGAGCCTGCCTGAAAGTCTTCTCATCTAAACACCCCATACCAGATGGCCAGTAAGCAGGTAGCTTACATCCTCGTCCCGGAAGTACAATGGCAGCCCCTGGTTTTGCTATGGCCTTAAAATCGTTAACGATGCTCCTTCGATAATTCATTTGCATTCAACTCTTTTGCACTCATCTTCCAGCTACTTGCTGATTTTTCCATTATCGCTCACTACCCTCGCATTACAACAAGAACAGCATCCGGTGATTTGTAACCTGCCCTATTTTCCGTAATCCGATGGGCTTACCCCGAAATATTTACGGAAGGCCGATGCAAAATGTGAGGTGTTCTGCAGACCGATGGCATAGGTAACCTGGGAAATATTCATAGTGCCTGACCTCAGCAGCCGGGCGGCATGCTTCATGCGTACCAGACGGAGGAGCTCCATGGGTGTGTTGCCGGTTATGGCATGGACCTTCCTGAACAGCTGTGAACGGCTCATATTCAGTTCCTTGCCGAGCATTTCAACATTGAAGTCCGGTTCAGAAAGGTGCCTGTCAAAGACCTTCGTAATCTCTCGCAGCATCTGGAACATCGGTGAGGCGGGCTCCTGCTGATCTGCCTCCAGCAGGAACTGTTTCTCAAAGCTCCTGCGCAGCTCCCGCCTCTGAGTGATCAGGTTTCTTACCCTGGCCTTCATGATTTCAGAATCAAAGGGCTTGACTATATAATCATCGGCTGCCGCGTCGATTCCTTCTATCATACTCTCCCTGTCGGCCCTGGCAGTAAGCATGATCACAGGGATGTGGCTGGTGGCAGGATGGGCCTTCAGCTTTTTGCACATCTCCATGCCGTCCATCACCGGCATCATGATATCGGAAATAACCAGGTCAGGGATGATCTCAATGGCCTTCTCCAGGCCGGCACCCCCGTTTACTGCCTCCTCAACAAGGTAATTTTCGGCAAGCAGGCTCCTGATGTAATGACGCAGGTCGGCATTGTCTTCCACCACCAGGATCACCTCGCTTTCATCCTTGGCCTTAATGCCCGTCTCCAGGGTGGCTGCCTCCTCCTCATCCTTCACGGCTTCGATCGCTTCCTGTTCTTCCTCCGCCGCTATCCTTCGGTCAGAATCACCGGGTGCCATTCCGGCCACAGCCACCTCCTCTTCGCTGAAGCTATCTCTGTCAATAGGGAATTTTACAGTAAATGCTGTTCCCCTGCCAGGTTCGCTCTCCACTGTTATCTCTCCGTGCATAAGATTCACAAGCTCACGGGTCAGGGCGAGGCCGATGCCCGTTCCTTCCCTGTCTCTTACATCACTGCTGTCAACCTGGAAGAATCGGTCGAAGATGCGGTCGAGATGATCCCTTGCTATTCCCCGTCCGGTATCGCTGACTTTCAGTATCGTCACCCTGGATGCCCCCTCCCTTTGCGGGGTGTCTTCCATCAGGTCCACGGTTACTGACCCTCCATCGGGGGTGAACTTAAAGGCATTGGAGAGAAGGTTGCTGAGTATCTTTTCTATCTTGTCAGCGTCATACCAACAGTCGGTGTCCAACTCCTCTGCAGTAACGGTGAAATCAATCTCTCTTGCTTCCGCCAGTGAGGCAAACGATCCGGCTATTGACCTGACAAACTCCGGTAACTGCCCTGCAGAGACCCGCAGCTTCATACTTCCCGCCTCGAGCCTGGAGATATCAAGCAGCTGGTTTATCAGCCTCTGCAGCCGCCGGGTGTTTCGCAGCATCGACTGAAGGACATTCTTTCCGACAGGCACCGTCTCCCGGTCGGTTTTCAGTGAGTCTTCCAACGGGCCGGCCACCAGCGTCAGAGGAGTACGGAACTCATGGGAAATGTTGGTAAAGAAGCGCGACCTGAAAGCATCGATAGCGCGGATCTTCTCTTTTTCCGCCCGTTCTACCTCGACGGCAGCCTTCAGTTGCTCCCTGTTCATCAGGAACCGTCTGTACCACAGGAGTATCCCGGCAAGAATCAGGAAATAGATGGCATATGCCCACCATGTCTGCCAGGGCGGATTACGAATTATGATCGCGAGTGAGGCGCCCTCCTCATTCCAGACTCCGCTGTTGTTTGACCCCTGTACCCTGAATGTATAGCTCCCGGGTTTAAGATTTCTATATTCCACATACCTCCTCGATTCTGAATATGTCCAATCTCTCTCAAAACCCTCCAGAAGGTATCTGTAATGATTCCTTTCGGGATTTTCAAAATTGAGGGCAGCAAACTCAAAAGAGAGAAAATTCTGTTTGTAGGTGAGCTCCACTGACTGTGTCTCCGTTATCTCTTTTTGCAGCGGGGATTTTTCCCCGGGATAGACCGGATCATTATTGATCCGGAACCCGGTGATAAATACAGGAGGCACATCACTGTTGATGCGAATGCTATCAGGATGGAACCATAGCACACCCGCCTCAGTAGGGAAGAATAGCTCCCCTGAAGAATTAATGGCGGGATCCGCCCAACCGAAATTATTGGTTGGCAGTCCGTCCTTCCTGTGGAAGCTGTGGAACTGCTCTGTGCGCGGGTCGAAGCGCGAGAGGCCGTTCATGGTGCTCAGCCACAGGTACCCGCGACGGTCCTCGATTATTCCCAGTACATTATTGTCACACAGACCGTCAGCGGTGGTGTAATTCCTGAAGTGCACCTCATGCCGCCCGCTGCCCTCAACCGGTGTTGTGACCATTCTGTTCAGTCCTCCCCGGATGGTTGCTATCCACATGGTTCCCGGCTCATAATATTTACTGAAATGAAAGGTCCTGACCCAGTCGGAGCTGAGTGAGCTATCATCATCTGGCGCGTTGCGGTACACGATGGTGGCTTCCGGTATAAGGGTGTGAGGGTCACTCCTGGTGAAGGGAGGTAGCAGCCTCAGCAGTCCCTCTGAGGATGGGAACCATATCTCACCGGCCACTTCTGGTTCCGGACAGGTGTCGTTGTTAATATAACCGGCTGTTCTGTGGTCGAGGTGAATAAACCCGCCAGTGTCGCGATCGTACCTGTCGTGTATGCCACGTCCGGAATTGAACCAGAGAGTACCATTCCTCTCCCTGTAGAGAAGATGTTCCCACATGTGGGTAGAGGCCTCGCCCTTTCTCTGTGCGTAGATCTCATGGCGTGGAGTTATGGCAGCCGGATTCTTAAGGTCAGGATGGTAGAAGGTAAAGCTTATATCCTCTTTGCCGGCAACCGTTGCCCGGGCGATGTTGCCATATCGTGAGGCAAACCAGAGATCACCATTCTGATCTGTCTCTATATCATCAACAGACTCCCCGGGAAAGATCCGGTACAGGTTCAGCCTGTCATTTGCGATGTCGTAATTTGCCACATTATCAGCGCCGTCATTGGAAATCCATATTCTATCATCTGTGCCGATAAAGAGTGAATGAACCATGTCCCTGTCATTTATCCCGGACACATTAAGAGATGTTGGTTTAATTGAACGGAATTCATTACGCCTGACAGTTACACGGCACAGGCCGCGGTCGGGCACTCCCAGCCACGCCAGCCAGGGGCTCTCGAGAAAAAAGGAGAACTCGGGATTGATCTCAACCACTGTAAAGTCAGTTTCGTAACTTTCAATGTTCCCGGGATCAGGGAAACCCTCCGGCTGATGCATCAGTCTCAGCAGGCTCTGGTTCACACGCATCCAGAGATACCCGTTACTGTCCTCCCCAAAGCTGTAAACCACTGAGTGAAATCCTTCACGCCACGTTTGCTTGACCTCAAGTGGCATGTGCTTACCGAAAGTATGGCTTTCCCTGTCGAACTGGGAGATGCCGTATATGTTGGAGGTCCAGAAATTTCCGAATCGGTCTTCATATATTCTTATTATCCAGCTGATGTAAGGCTTCGGGCTCTCCTGGAACGGCACAAATCTTTCGAAAGTGCCGGTTTCAAAATCGTACCTGTACAGCCCGGTCAGGGCGCCTATCCAGAGATCTCCCCTGCTGTCAGAAAATATCTGAGTGGCAAAAGACCTCATAACAGCCTCATCTTCTTCAAGGGTGAACGAACTGTCGGGGAAAATGCATTCGAAGGCCCCGGTGACCCTGTCGAATGTCCGAATATCCCCGGGAATCCCCTCGTCGGGGTCCATGCATATAAGCCAGAAGAGTCCGTTTTTGTCCTCACAAATTTCCCATACCGGCTGAAAAACCCGATAGGTATGTGCCTCCGGTTTTTCAAGATACCTGTACTGCCTGATGTCGCTTAGCGGATTGACCGGGTTGAATCTGAACAGTCCGTCGGAGGTCCCTATCCAGAGTATGCTGTCGCTGTCCTCCATGACAGTAAGCACCTTGAGGGTCGAGAGTGGATGCAGGGCTCCGGATGGAAGCCTGAGGGTGGTAAAAGTATAGCCGTCAAAACGGTTAAGCCCGTTGTCGGTTCCCACCCAGATAAACCCCCGGCTGTCTTTGGTGACGCAGTTGACATGGTTTGAGGAGAGGCCGTCTTCGGTTGAGAAATATGTAATATCCCATCCCGCGGGCTGTGCGCGGACCGGAAGGGAAAAGATGAGAGCCCACGCAGGGAGACAGAGCAGGGCAAGACCAATACGGCAAATGACGTTATGAACCCACTTATCATGCATTTGAACGCCACGATTTAGGTTGAGAGCCGGACAAATCAGCATTCAGCCGGTAAGTAAGTTACGAAAAAATAATCAATCAAAGATTGATTGAGTAGAAGCGAATAATAATTTAGAATTATTGGCTTGCGCAGAAATTAAAATAAATCCCGAATTACATGTGGGACTCCCGGGTCCAAGTTTGAGACTTTTCCGACAGCAGGTCCACAGGGCAGATCTTAACTTGCACATATTAACCAAAACTTGAGAAAATGAAAAGTACTAAAGCAAGAATCCGGATTCTCCCATGGTTTTTGATGGGATTGATATTTTTAACAGCCACTGGTTGTGATTGGCTTTGTCCTGATCCTGAAGAAGAAGAAGCTGAAGCATCCTGGATTAAGAACTATACTCCCGTGATGTCAGGTACAGAAGGTTCATGGGATGAGAGCACGCTGATTCAGGCCTCTGTTCTTTTTATTGATAATGTTTACCATATGTGGTATGGCGGAGCGATAATAGAGGGTCAGAATGTACCGTTTGCAATAGGTCATGCCACCTCTCCGGATGGCTTTGTATGGACAAAGGACCCTGCAAATCCTGTACTGGTAAAGGGTGCGGAAGGCAGCTTTGAAGAACATATGGTTTATATGCCTTATGTTGTAAAAGCAGGAAACACGTTTCACATGTGGTATACCGGGAGAGATATGCAGAATGAACACATCGGTTATGCCACCTCCCCCGACGGAGTTACATGGACAAAGAGTGCGTCGAATCCTGTCCTGATGCCAGCCAGCCAGACCGGGTGGGAAGGAGTAGATCAGTCTTCCGGTCCGGTACTCTACCGTGACAATAAATTCCACATGTGGTACAATGGATCAAACGGCACTGAAATTAAGGTAGGATATGCCACCTCTGATGACGGAGCGAACTGGACCCGTCATCCGGGAAACCCGGTGCTGGATAACGGAGGAAATGGGAAATGGGATTTCCCAAGGGTACAAGCCGGCAGCGTAATCCACAATGGCACAGGCTTCGAGATGTGGTATGGAGGCGGTGAGTTCGGCTCCTGGCTCATCGGCCATGCCACCTCTCCGGATGGCATTACCTGGGAGCGCGATGCTGATAATCCTGTTGTTGTAGTGTGCAATATTCACACTGGCTGGGATATTACTTATGTCGGCTGGCCAACGGTATTGCAGGGCACGGGAACAAAGCTAAGGATGTGGTATTCAAGCACCACAAACAATGTTTTCGTGGGAGGCGGTATCGGATATGCAGAATGGCGGTGATAAGCCAGGCCTCAGAATAGATTAAATAGTACCTGCAAATCGGTCTTGTAATTCTCAAGGTGCTGTTTCGCTGCCCTGAAGCACCAGTCTGGCCCTATACTGATCCGAGCCCGGGTCCGGAAATAGGATTGGAAGACCTCAGTAGTGAATTTTCATCCGCAGCAGTCAGAATTCACCTTGAAGTCTCACTCGTGCATTGTCCGCCTCCGCAGCTGTAATTCACCGGGAAGTGTCACATTAGGATTGTCAGTCGCAGCTAACCGCGTTCACCGGCAATGGAACCAGAACTATAGCCGTATGGATTCATGTAACTCTGTCATGGCATACCGAAAGGCATGAAAATTGTTGTTAAAAATGAAAAAAGTGAAGCCATGAAAAAACTATCAATCATATTGTTGATGCTGGTTTCTGTAAGCATGCTGCATGCCCAGGAAACCCGGATGACACGCAAAGAGGCAAAGGCTGCCCAAAAGGCTCAACTGGTTGAAAAGACACAGGCACTGGTAAACGCCGGCACATGGCAGTTTGATGCCACACAGATGTTGCCCGTATCCGGCAGAAGCAGAACACTGACCTCCTCATACAGGGTGATTGTAACTGAGAGTAAAATCGATTCTTACCTCCCCTATTTCGGCAGGGCATACCGTGCTGAGTACGGAAGCACTGATTCTCCCCTGAGCTTCAAGGGAGAAATCAGTGATCTCAGGGTAGAGAAGTGGAAAGAAGGAGGCTGGGTGATTTCATTCAAAACCGAAAACAAAAATGACAGGCTGGAATATACCTTTCATATCGGGGAAACAGGATCGGCTACGCTGAAGGTCAACAGCAGCAACAGGCAGCAAATATCATTCTACGGTGACCTGACAGACACTGACAGGGAAAGATAGACTGTTCTATGCCTGCCGTCCCTTTCTGGCGGAGAGCAGCGCATGGATGATAAAGGCACATCCTGCGATAAAGAATGGGGAGATGACAATCAGTGAGGCGCTGTTCCCGGCAAAGGACTTAAACCATACTCCCATTGCAACAAATGCCAGCAGGAACAGCACTCCCCCGGCAATTTCATATTTCCAGGCAATAATAAGGGAAAAAATCAGCAGAAATGCGGGGATATTATGTATCAGAAAACCGGTCAGTTGCCGGCCAAAGGGCTCGTCGCCTCCGAAGGCATCAAAAGAGAACATTACGAGGAAAAGTATAGCTGCCATAGACAATATCCTGGCAAGCCATTTCAGTATTGACAGACTCATGATATTTTTATCTCAAATTTACTCTTTTATCGACAGCACCTGGATTAGCGGGCAGAGTTATTTGCACGGGAGACATTAACGGCCCATTACCACCGGCTTGATGTCGAGCACCGGGGTGTTGTTCAGTGCGTCGAGGCCGGTGACGGTAAGAGTATTCCCTTCAACACCCAGGAGCCTGACGGTGGTCATGCCTATCATGCTCGGCCTGCGGGGGGTGCAGCATGCAAAGACACCCCTCACCTCTCCTGACCGGGTGACAGTGCGAAGCTCATAACCGTCGGAACGGTCAAAGTAAAAGATGATGTTGAGCTCGCTGTACTTTTCGATCCTGTAGAGCGCATCGGCAAACTGCTCCCTAACCTCTATGGTGGATACGCTCTCCTTCATCCTGTCGGCATCACCCGGTTCGGCACTCTCCCAATCATTGTGCACGTAGCCGATGACCTCTATTTTCATATTCATTATTGACCTGCTTAAGTTTGCTACAGCGGCTCTGTGGGCAGGATGAACATCTCTCCCTCATGCCGTATTATCTTTATCCTTACCCCGTATATTTCCTCTATCAGTTTCTCGCTGAAGATATCACTCCCACCCTCGGCCCTCACCTGCCCGTCGTGGAGCAAGATAAACTCACTGCAATACTTCAGGGCGAGGTTGAGATCGTGTATGGCCACCAGCACGGTGATGCCGCCCGCGGCTAGCTCTGCTAGCAGGCGCAGTATCTCATGCTGATGCCGGAGGTCGAGGTTGGCTGTCGGCTCATCGAGGAGTATCACCGACGGCTGCTGTGCCAGCGCCCTGGCGATGAAAACCTGCTGCCGCTGCCCACCGCTGAGTTTGTTGAGATCCTTGAGCGCAATGTCATCGAGGCCGAGTCTTACCAGTATCTCCGCCGTGATCCTGCGGTCGTCCTTGCCGGGCGACCAGCTGATATAGGGATTACGGCCCAGCAGGACGGTGTCGAACACCGTGGCCGGGAAGGTGTTATACTGCATCTGTGGCACATATGCCATCTCCCTTGCCATCTCCCTTGCGCTGATGCTGCCGGCACTGCGGCCCATCACCTCCACCATGCCTGCCTGCGGCGTGAGGATTCCGTTAATAAGTCTGATGAGGGTACTCTTACCCGAACCGTTCGGCCCAAGGAGGGCAGTGAAAGAGCCCTTTTCAAAGCTGTGGGTTATGCCTTTGATGACCGGAATGCCGTTATATGCAAACCGGACGCCGGAGAGGGTTATCATTTCCACTGCGCCCCTCCTTTCCCCCTGACAAGCAGCAATATAAACAACGGTGCGCCTATTATCGATGTCAGAATGCCTACCGGCAGCACCATGGGTGAGATGAGTGTCCGTGCAACGATGTCGCATCCAACCATGAAGGCGCCGCCGGCGAGGGCTGCTCCGGGTATCAGGAACCGCTCATCGCTGCCGATGACCCTCCTGACCATATGAGGCACCACCAGTCCCACGAAGGCAATGATACCGTAGAACGAGACCACCGTCGCCGTGGCCAGCGAGGCGACGATCATGGCGGTGAGCCTCAGCCTGCCGATATTGACCCCCAGGCTGCGTGCGGTCTCATCACCCGCATCCAGGGCGTTGTAGTTCCACCGGTTGCGGTAGAAATAGATCATCACCGGCAGCAGGATGATCACCTGTATCGTCAGCTCGCGCCATCCTCCCTTGCTCAGGTCGCCAAAGGTCCAGAAGACGATGGCAGCCAGCTGCACATCGTCGGCCAGGTACTGGATGGCTGATGTCAACGCCAAAAAGAGCGAGCTGGCAATGATACCGGTAAGGATCATATTCTCAGGGGTGGCCCCCCTGTGCCTGGCCACCAGCAGTATCAGGAAGCAGGCCATGAGCGACCAGAAGAATGCCGAGAGTGTGACTATATAAGGGTTTGCAATGAGTACGGCGTCGTTGGTGCTGCTGTTCATGCTTCCTGCCCCGAAGATTATCACCGCAAAGGCAGCACCGAAGGCGGCAGCGTTGCTTATACCGAGGGTGAAGGGCGATCCCAGGGGATTGCGCAGCACGCTCTGCATCACCACACCGCTGACCGACAGTGCTATGCCGCTCACTATCCCCGCCAGCACGCGCGGCAGCCTTATCTGCATCACGATACCGCGATTAAGCTCCTCTGCCCCATTACTGAACAGTGAAAGCAGGTCGCTGAGGCTGATGCTGCTAGGTCCGAGGGCGAGTCCCAGGAGAGCGAGCAGCAGTGTCACCAGGGCAGCCAGCCAGAGGTACCTCCCCTTGCGCTCCGTAAAACGGACATATTGCTTCTCTATCTCATGCTCCCTGCTCATTCCCCGTTTTTTTCACCCAGCCGCTCAAAGGGCCGGTAATAATCGTAAACCTTATCATATATGTCGATGCCGTAAAAGAAGCTGTAAATCTCCCGGCATTTTTCAGCGACGTCAACGTCACTGAATGCCGAGGGCAGCAGCACTGAGCCGATATACCATACATTGCAGAGAATATTCTCATAGTTGGTAGTGTTCCAGTTGTATGGAAGAACCGTAAATACCTCTCCGTCACGGAATGCTGAGAGGGAGTTGCTCATTATCCCCGGTGTGATCTCCTCCTGCCATATCTGGCGTCCGGCGGCATCGAGAAAGATGACATCCGGATCCCACTCTATCAGTTGTTCCTGGTCGATGAAGATGACCACATGGCCTGGTTCGCTTTTATCATTCCTTAGCTGAGGCTCACCGGCAACATTCTTCAGGGATAGCATGTCGAAGGGAGGGTAGTCGGGTTCAGTCGATGTCAGTCCGTGTGCGCCATTGTAGGCTACTCCCCCCACATAGGCCTTCTGTCGCGGCTCCGTCGCCCGTGAAGCCCGTGAGGCACACTCATTAATTGTTGATTCAAAGTAACTGATTATACTGTCGGCCCTCCCAGGCATACGAAAAATATCACCAAGAAGTGTGACAGTCGCATAAAAAGCATCCCTCTGCTCTCCCAGGTCACCGTAGTCGAGCAGGATCACCGGCTTACGGATCAGCCGCTGCAGCCTGTCAGCCTCCTGCGGCGACATGAATGTGGCTATGATAAGATCACTCTCAGCTGCAGCCAGCAGCTCGGTGTCATAGTTATTGCCCGCACCGATCACCGGGAGGCTCCTGAGGTGGGGGTTGGCAAAGAGGTAGGGCACGTTACGCCTCTGCTCGCTCCCTTCGATGTGACTTACCATGCCGGTGACACCCATGTATGACAGCAGCCTCATCGTCCCGGATTTGAGGGCTATGACCGTACGGACGGTATCCGGTATGGTAACACTGCGGCCGGTATAATCGGTCATAAGACGCCCCTCACGGCCTGCACGGTTGGCCGGGGAGCATGATACAAGAAGCATCATGGCAACCAGTGATATAAGAGCCGGAAGTCTGCTATTCCTCATGATGATCCTCGCCCGTCAGACGTGTCATGGTCAGCCTGGCATACCTGACGCCCTTAACGCTCCTCAGTTTGTCGGCCAGTGCGGTCAGCTCCGCCGCCCGCCCCCTGACAGCAAGCAGCTCCATACACTGTCCGTGATCAAGGTGGAGATGAAGAGACGACAGTATCAGGTTGTTCCTCTCATGCTGCAGGCGGGTTAGCTGTGCCACCAGCCCCCTGCGGTGATGTTCGTATATCATGGTCAGTGACCCTGCCACCTCATTGTTGCACTGCCACTTGTTTTCGGCCAGACCGTTGCTGATGAGATGCCTTATGGCCTGGGAGCGGTTGACAAAGAGATTCTCTTCAACAAAACCGTCAAGGGCATCAAGCAGCTCCTTCTCAAGGGAAACGCCAAATCGGATTACCGGCATCGTGTTACTATTTTACAAATTCGTAATATTAATGGTAAATATAGTCAACAGATTTAATTATGTGTAACAAAAATGTAACCGTACTATTTCTTTGTACTTTTTGTTATTTGACTTAATTTCGGCATGTCAAAATGTATTTATTTTTATAAATACCTTATATTTAACACAATATTGATGATCCTAACAGAGTGTCACGGGAAGATCCGCGCATCGGGCAGGGAAATCTCATTAATATTTTAACAGGTGGATGTATATCTGATCATCGTAGTTGTCCTGTTTATTCTGGCAGTCTCTGACCTGATCGTCGGGATCTCGAATGATGCTGCCAACTTTATCAACTCTTCCGTAGGTTCAAAGGCTGCATCTCTCAAGGTCATACTATCGATAGCCGGACTGGGTGTTATCCTGGGTGCGACGTTCTCGAGCGGGATGATGGAGATTGCGCGGTCAGGAATCTTTCATCCCGGCCAGTTCTATTTCTCTGAGATCATGGTCATCTTCCTGGCGGTCATGATAACGGATGTCATTCTTCTCGACACCTTCAACACTTTCGGATTTCCGACATCCACCACCGTCTCCATCGTTTTCGAGCTGCTGGGGGCGGCTGTTGCCATTTCGATCATCAAGATCCTCAATTCATCCGATAACCTGGCAGACATAGGAAATTATATAAATACGGCCAAAGCCCTGGCCATTATTTTTGGTATTCTCTTCTCGGTGGTGATCGCCTTTGCTTTTGGAACGATAGTTCAGTTCATTACGCGCCTCATATTTTCCTTTGATTTCCAGAAATACATGAAATATTTCGGGGCGCTCTGGGGTGGCGTTGCTATCACTGCCATTGTATATTTCATACTGGTTAAGGGAGCCAAGGGTGCTTCTTTCATGACCCCCGAAGCCCTTGAATGGCTCAGCAGCAATACCATGAAGGTTTTGCTTCTTGCTTTTGTGGCAATCACACTTCTCCTTCAGCTGCTCTACTCATTATTCAAAGTGAACATCCTCAGGATCATTGTGCTGGTCGGCACCTTCTCCCTGGCTATGGCCTTTGCCGGCAACGACCTCGTCAACTTCATCGGTGTGCCCCTGGCGGGCTTTGAATCATACCGGGAGTTTGCCAGTGATCCGTCGTTTAACCCTGACACCATGCTGATGGGAGTTCTCAGTGAACCTGTCAAGACACCGACCATATTCCTTGTGGGAGCCGGACTGATCATGGTTGTGACTCTTTTCATGTCTAAAAAAGCCAGGACTGTTTCACAGACTGAGATCAATCTTGCAAGGCAGGGCTCCGGATCGGAGAGATTTGAGTCATCGCGCCTTTCCAGGTCAGTTGTAAGGCATACCGTTGGAGCATCAAAGTTTATCGGCAGGATCATACCCGAAAAAGTGACAAGGTTCATCGATAAAAGATTCGATTTCCAATCCTACAGGAAGAGGTTCCAGAGTCCTGCTGATGTCTCATCCTTCGATCTCCTTAGAGGGTCGGTCAACATGTTCGTTGCAAGTAGCCTGATTGCCTTCGGCACATCCCTTAAACTGCCTCTCTCCACCACATACGTCACCTTCATGGTGGCCATGGGTACCTCGCTGGCTGACAGGGCCTGGGGCAGAGAGAGTGCGGTGTACCGTATCACCGGGGTGGTTACCGTCATCGGCGGCTGGTTTTTTACTGCCATCACTGCCTTTACCGTGGCATTTCTGATAGCCCTTGTACTTCACTGGGGAGGTGTCATTGCAGTCGTGTCAGGACTTGCCGTTGCACTTTTCATAGTGATCAGGTCCGCAATAAGACATAACAGAAAGATCCTCAGGTCTTCAAAGAAAGACGAACTTGATGATAAACTGACACTTACAGGCGAAAATATACTTTCCAAATGCAATACGTCAATCACCGACGTGGTGGTGTCAGTCCGTAAGCTCTATTCATCATGCCTTGTCAGTCTCACCGGGGAGGACTGGAAAAAGATGAAGAAGGTGAAGAAGAATGTGGATGATCTCAACCAGCGTACGAAGGATCTGAAATACAACCTGTACCCCACCCTGAGAAAGCTTGAGGAGGATTTCATCGAAACCGGGCCTTACTATGTTCAGATTCTTGACTACCTCAGGGAGATAGCACACTGCCTAAAATATATTGCCGATCCGGTATATGAACATCTTGACAACAACCATCCATCGCTCATACCGGAGCAGATAAAGGACCTGAATGTTCTCAGTGCGGCAATCACCAGGTTTTATGACCGTATCGAGATTGTAATCAGGGACCAGGATCACAGTAAAATGGACAGTCTGCTTGCCGAACAGCAAACGATTCTTGACCTTATTAACAAGATCAAGAAAAAGCAGATCAAATACATCAAATCGGAATCCATCGGAACCAGGAACACCCTGATGTATCTGAATCTGCTCACTGAAAGCAAGAACCTGCTTCTCTACACCGTCAACATGGTTAAATCGCACCGCGACTTCCTGATGAGTGATGCCCTTAACAACGGATCTTGAATAGAACGACTCTCGTGAGTTCGCTCTGCCTGCAAAATTTCATTAAATTCATCCTCAAAATATTTGCATCATGAGAAAGGCATTCACAAATTTGTCTTCATTGCTAATTGTTGTACTGATAATTTTTCCCGTTATGCTTGATGCACAGGATATTTCTCTGCCGGCTCCAGTGACGGCCGGCGGCAAGCCACTCATGGATGCCCTCAGTGAGAGGCAGTCATCCAGATCATTTTCAGACAGGGAGCTCTCACTGCAGCAGCTCTCTGACCTGCTCTGGGCCGCCTGGGGGATAAACAGGCCGGCTGACGGGAAGAGGACAGCCCCGTCATCGCATAACCGGCAGGAGATGGATGTTTATGTGACACTGAAGAGCGGGTTGTACCTCTATGATGCCGGGGGAAATGTCCTGAAACAGATACACGACCGCGATATCAGGGCTCTGACCGGGACGCAGGATTTCCCTGCCCTGGCCCCCGTAAACCTGGTTTTCGTTGCAGACCTGACAAAGAGAGGGCTCAGGGAGGATCAGGCCATCACGGACACTGATCTGCTATCGTCATGGGCCAACACAGGCTTCATGGCGCAGAACGTTTACCTGTATTGTGCTTCGGAAGGGCTGGCGTGCGTGATCAGGGCCATGGTCCCTCGTCAGGAGCTGGCGCCGGCGATGCAGCTCAAACCATGGCAGGCAATAATACTTGCCCAGACGATAGGCTTTCCTGTCAGATAACGTTTACCTCACGTTCAATGACAATTCTGAATTTGTCAAATACGGATGTCTTAATTTTCTCTGAAAGATCAAGTATCTCTTCACCTGTCGCCCTGCCGTAATTCACCAGTATCAGCGCCTGTCTGTCATAGCACCCGGCATCATGCAGCCGGTAACCCTTCCATCCTGCCTGCTCAATAAGCCACCCGGCAGGTATCTTGTAAAGTCCGCCCTGCATGTAATACCTGATATCCGGAAATGACCTGACGAGAGCTATGAACTCCGCCTCACCAACTGTTGGATTCTTAAAGAAACTGCCGGCATTGCCGAGTGTGACGGGGTCGGGTAGTTTTAATTTTCTTATCTGTGCGATAACATCTGATATTTCCCGTAGGGAAGGATCTGTGATATCTCTTTTCCCCAGCTCCTCCTGTATGCCCCCATAGTCCAGCTTTGGCCGAAAGACCTTTGAGAGCCTCAAAACAACTGAAGTGATAAGTACTTTATTCCTGAGTTCACGCTTGAAAATGCTATCCCTGTATCCGAACCCGCATTCTTTGTTCTCGAGCGTAAGCCATTCTTTCTTCTCCAGGTGAAAACCATTGACCCTGACGATCACATCGGCTGCCTCAACGCCATAGGCACCAATATTCTGTATCGGGGCCGCACCGACCGTCCCCGGGATAAGGGTCAGGTTTTCAATCCCTGCCAGGTTATGGCTGACAGCGTATTCAACCAGCTCCTGCCAGATCACCCCTGCTCCCGCTTCAAGCACCACACTCTCCTCGCTCTCTTCAATAAGACGGATCCCGGTTATCTCATTCCTGACAACCACTCCCCTGTAGTCGTGTGTCAACAGAATATTACTGCCCTGCCCAAGGATCAGCAGATTATTCATGTCACCTGAGACTTCATTAAAAACAGGATGATTAAGAATTTCCAAAAGCTCTTCCCGGCTCCTGAGATGAAAGAGATGGTCTGCCTTCACGTCGATACCGAAAGTATTAAATGGTCGAAGGCTGATATTTTTCCAGTATTCAATCATGCAGACAATAGTAAAAAAATAAATCCTTATAATAAAGATCTTCTTAGTTTTGTGGATGCTAATTGCTGTTTCCCAAAAAAACTGAACAGTGAAATCGTTTGAAGTCACCGGCGGCAACAAGCTTCACGGGGTTATCACACCCCAGGGAGCAAAGAATGAGGCGCTTCAGGTACTGTGTGCCGTGCTTCTCACTTCTGAAGAGGTTGTCATTTCAAATATTCCTGATATCATTGATGTGAAACTTCTGATAGAGATACTTGGTGACCTGGGTGTGGAAGTGAAGCGTATCAATGAGGATACTTATGCTTTCAGGGCGGAAACCGTAAATACGGATATACTGTTCGATCATGGGTTTCTGATGAAGGCAAACATGCTGAGAGGATCGGTAATGATTGCCGGTCCCCTGCTGACGAGGTTCGGGATCTCAGTTATCCCGCGACCCGGGGGAGACAAGATAGGCAGAAGAAGAATGGATACTCATATTGCCGGGTTTGAACAGATGGGAGGAAAAGCAGAATATGACAGCGAGCGTGGCTTCTTCAGACTGAGCGCCAAATCCCTGAAAGGAACCGACATCCTTCTTGATGAACCCTCTGTTACTGGTACGGCCAACATGCTGTTTGCGGCTGTGATGGCAGAGGGCGAGACCACCATATACAATGCGGCTTGCGAACCATATATACAGCAGCTCTCCCTCATGCTCAATAACATGGGAGCAAATATCAGCGGTATTAAATCCAACTATCTGAAGATAAGGGGAGTAAAATCTCTCCGCGGATGCCGGCATCGGATACTGCCTGACATGATTGAGGTGGGCTCATTCATAGGTCTTGCTGCAATAACCGGATCATCATTAAGGATAAAGAATGCAGGCATCCCTTACCTGGGAGTTATCCCGCAGAAGTTCATGCAGCTGGGGGTGGACTTTCATACTGAGGGAGACGATATTGTTATCCCTGAACAGGATATATACGAAATTCAGAATAACCTTGACGGTTCTATCCTTACAATATATGATCACCCCTGGCCGGGACTCACTCCTGACCTGATAAGTGTCCTTCTGGTTGTTGCCATTCAGGCCAGGGGCAGCGTGCTGATACATCAGAAGATGTTTGAAAGCCGTCTCTTTTTTGTTGACAAGCTGATAGACATGGGTGCACGGATCATATTATGTGATCCGCACCGGGCAACCGTTATAGGCCTTGAGCGTCGTCAACGGTTGCGGGGTATAACGATGAACAGTCCTGACATCAGGGCAGGCGTTGCCCTGCTTATTGCCGCGCTGAGTGCAGAAGGCAAGAGCCTGATTCACAACATCGAGCAGATAGACCGCGGGTATCAGTACCTTGACAGGAGACTTAATAGCCTGGGAGCAGAGATACACAGGATAGATTCCTGAATATGCCCTCTTACCTCTTTAACCCATCCAGGTAGTCCATTATCCCCTCGCAGATCTTCTCTGCCTCCAGCTGGCGGAAGGCGGGGTCAGCCAGCTTCTCCTCGTCTTCGGCGTGAGACATGAAGGCCTGTTCCACCAGCACGGCAGGCAGCTGTGAGGCCCTGGTAACCGTGTAGTTGAATGAGCCCACCACGCCGAACTCGGCCAGTCCTGTCTCCAGCATCCTGTCATAGATAGCCTGCGCCAGCGGAGCCCAGAAGGGATTGTGCCAGTATGTGCTGGTCCCTGCCACGGAGAGATAACCCCTGCCACCGGCGTTGGCATGTATGCTAATCAGCATGTCAGCGCCCGACTCAATGGCTATGCGGCGCTTGTCAGTGAGAAGCATGTACCTGTCAGAATCGCGCACCTGTATCACCTCTGCTCCCATCGCGGCGCAGAGCTCTCCCAGCCTCAAAGAGAGGTCGAGGTTGATATCCTTCTCTACCAGTCCTGACAGCCCTATGGCCCCGGTATTATCGCCGCCGTGTCCCGCCTCAATGGCAATCTTCAGCCCTGCCATGGGCTTCTCACCGGCAAGGTCATAAACCGGAGGATACTTCACAGTCATCACCAGGCTCCTGCCCGATGGTTTGATGTCGTAGCCCCATATATTCTCACTGGTCAGGTTGACATATACGCGGAAGGTCTCAGGGGTGACCTGCTCCCATGTAAGCTTGTCAATCATCCTGCAACCCTTACGGTGTGTGACCCATGTCGAGGCCGACTCAGCACCGAACAGTGTTATCACCAGTCTTTTCTGGTCCGGGTCGGGATAGACCTCATAGGGAACAGGTTCGAGCCAGGGTATTGAGACGATGTCGGCGCTGTCACCCGGAACACATGTCATGCTTGTCACCGTGTACGAGGGCTGTAATTTGCTGCCACTCATAATCTCAACGTCATCCTTGTTAATTATACCGGACTCCACATTGCTGAGCCTTACCCTGTAGTTATCACCTATTCTGCCGCTGGTCTTAAGCACAACACCAGGACCGAATTCAGCACGTATCGGGCCGCCCAGCCTGGGTGAACCCAGGTTATAGGTAAGCCTTGAGAATTCATTCTTCACCTTCACCAGCGGGAAATCCTCCGGTTGCCTTACGGTCACTATCCTCTGCAGGTCAGGCACATATAAGCCCTTTGCCGGCGCGCCGGCGACAGGCGCCAATCTTAACATCAGCGTGTAAGGCCTTCCCACGGCCAGGCCGCGCAGGGGCAGCTCCGCCGTATAGATACTGTAATCGTCAAAGTCGGTGCGCAGGCACGCAAGAGTGGTCCTGCCCGGCTGAACATTAACAAAGCCGTTCTGCCCCTTCGATCCCCGGAAGCTCACCTTTACAACCTCATCAGGCAGCAGCTCCATGTCAGCGGCAGGCTCCACCGACCGGTTGTCGACCCACAGCGGGTAGACAGGCCTGGTCATGTCCCTCTTTTCATAGATTAACACATGTTCGCAGAGAGCTGTCCGGCCGTCAGGATACACTGCCTCAGCCGTTATTTTGTTCACTCCCTCGTTGAATTTTACGGTTGTGAAGAATATCCCCGTTTTGTATTGTTTCACTCTCTCTCCGTTTATAGTTACGGCAGCGGGGTATTCACTTTTACAAAGGACATCGAACTGGGGCATGTAAGTAACCTGCTCCGGCACTCTAAGGAACTTAACCCACGGCGAACTGTTAACTGCGCTGTCGCACCTGCATGGAATGGCTGCCAGGGTTTCTGCAGCGGCAGCCGCCGGATCAGGGACGGCAGTCTGCTGTGCCTTCCTGGCTGTATTGCAACCGGCAAGCATTGCGGTTGCCACGAGAAATATTACAGTAAGCTTTTTCATCTGTTATATCATCTTTATTTTATCTGTACAGCAGGTATTTTTGTCTCACTTCCATAAATTCAGCCACATCATCCTGGCAGGCTTTCACCACCTCCTCCACGGTGACGCCGGGCTCGTTAAGCCTGCGCATCAGCAGCGGCGGCGACCACACCAGGGAGTCAGGATTTGTCTTCCTGTATGCGTCGATGATATGGAGTGAAGCCTCCACCGAACGGTAGGCTGCGGGGTCTGTCAGCATTATCTCCACGCCGCCGCACATCTCGTTCCACGGCTTGCTGCTGCGGTTGTAGCCTGTACCTGCAGACCGCGGAACAAAGTATACCGGCCTGAAGTAAGCCCCGGCTATCCCTCTTGAGTTAAGGTCCTCAGCCGCCTTGCCGGCATCCACCCATGGTGCGCCGGTAAGGAGGAACGGCTTTGTGGTGCCCCTGCCCTCAGACATGTTGGTTCTCTCAAAAAGACACTGTCCCGGGTAGACCACCGCTGTCTCCCAGTTGTCTATGTTGGGTGAAGGCATCACCCACATCAGTCCTGTCTCATCCCACATCATGCTGCGGCGCCATCCCTTCATCTTTATCACCGTCAGTTCAGCGCCGTACCCCTCGGTATCGTTCCACATGGTTGCCAGCTCGCCATAGGTCATGCCATGGCGCAGCGGTATGCGGTGCCGGTACATCCTGATGGTGTCATGCATCGGTCCTTCCACCACGCTGCCGCCCAGCGGGTTAGGCCTGTCGAGTACTATGAACGGTATGCCGGCCCTGGCGCATGCCTCCATGGCATGAGACATGGAGAACTTGAAGGTATACCATGCCGAGCCCACACCCTGTATGTCGAACAGCATCACATCGATGCTGTCGAGCCACTCCGCTTTCGGGGAATAGGTGTCGCCGTAGAGGCTGTAGACAGGTATGCCCGTCACCGGGTCGGGCTCACCGCTGGCCTGTATCCTGCCGTGCAGTGCTCCCCTGATGCCGTGTTCGGCGCCGAAGAGTGCCACCAGGTTTACCCCCGGCGTGCCGGCGAGGATGTCAACAGTGCTGCGCATATCCGCACCCACAGCTGACGGGTTGGTTATCAGTCCCACCCTCTTGCCGGCGATCATCTCAAGGTGCTCCTCAACAAGGACGTCAACACCCGGAGTCACTGCCGGCACCGGCACCGGAGGCTTCAGCCTCTCGGCGTAGAATGCAGTCAACACCCCCTCAAGGGCGGGGGCATCGGCGAAGGTGAACTCCGTCACGGCCATCTTCACCGGCGGGCTTTCGTTGCCGTAACGGTCCACGGCCGACACTGCCACGCTGTCAAGAGGAATGAGCGCCTGCTCCAAACCTGTCACCTTCTCCGGCTCTGTCCGTGCCAGGAAAGCGCGGTTGACGGTGAAGGCAGGGATGATATCAGATGCGGCGCCCGGACCGAGGATATTCTGGTTCCACTGTGATCCGTACCTGTAATATACTACCCAGCGGCTCACATCGGAAGGATCACCGTGGGTCCATGATAACTTCAGCGCATCTCCCTCCGGTCTCTTTGTCACCGACGGCGCTGCCGGTGCCTTGTTGTCGAGCCACGGTGAGGGCGGCACCAGTGCCTGCCTCCTGTAGGGTCCATCGGCCACAGCCTTAACAAGCTCCGGGCTCCTGACCAGCGGGCCTATGCTCCAGTGCACCACGCCGGGGCTTTCGGGCAACATGCCGCGTGTAACCATTATCTTGTTTACGGCCTCGTCGGCTGCCCCTCCCGCTGCCTGGTTGCTCAGGTTTATTCCAGGCCAGAGGTGCCGGCCCTTGATATTCTGATCCTTCCACCAGCCCAGCAGCACAGGGTAGCTCTGTGCAAACTGGTTAATAGGCCAGTAGAGCTGTGGCGAATAATAGTCGATCCACCCTTTGTTGAGCCACAGCCTGGCATCGGCATAGAGGGTCTCATGCTGGTTGAAGCCGCCGCCGATGGCAGGTGGATTATAGGGCTGCCATATGCCGAAGGGACTAAGACCGAACTTAACCCACGGCTTCTCGGCCTTGATACCCCTGTAAAGCCTTTCAATGAAGACATTTACTGCATCCCTTCTCCAGTCGGAGCGCGACAGTTTTCCGCCGCCGGCCCGGTATGCCTGCCAGCTCTCATCATCGGGAAAATCCTTGAAGTTGTTGTAGTCAGGATAGGGATAGAAGTAGTCGTCGAAGTGTATCCCGTCAAGGTCATACCTGCGCACGAGATCCATGACAACATTATAAGAGTGATCCTGCGTGCCTTTCAGGGCAGGGTCCATCCACCAGTAATTCTCCACCTCGAGCTTCAGCACCAGGTCAGGGCGCTTTCTGACGATGGAGGCATCAGTCACCTCCCCGCCGGCAGGATGATGTGCGCGGTAAGGATTGAGCCAGGCATGCATCTCGATCCCCCTGGCATGTGCCTCATCGATCCAGAACTGGAGCGGGTCATAATACGGGACCGGGGCCTTGCCCTGCTCGCCGGTAAGGTAGTAAGACCATGGCTCGAGCTCGCTCCTGTACATGGCATCGCAGTGCGGTCTGACCTGGAAGACCACCGCGTTGAAATTGTTCTTATGGAGGAGATCGAGAAGGGCAACTGCCTCACTCTTCTGCTCCTCAACGGAGAGGCCCGGCTTGCTGGGCCAGTTGATGTTGGCAACGGTGGCTACCCAGGCAGCGCGGAACTCACGCTCTGCTGCGGGAGTGCGGCCTGACGGGTCGCCGGTGACAGCCATCTTCGAGGTTGAACATCCGGTAAAAGCGACAAGCAGCAGGGCTGCAATAAATGTCAGTAATGATTTTCCTGGCATGATTATCTGTTATTGGTGGTTGAATATTACAAATATATACAACCCCCGAGGCCGAAGCGGCCACAGAGGCATGATTCATTCAGTCTCTGCAACATATTGTCATACAAGGGAGACCTTTATTCCCTCATCACGAATTACCTGTATGATATTTCCCGGGGCATTCCTGTCGGTGATGATGTGATGTACCTTGTTCAGCTTGCATATCTTGCCGAAGCCTCTCCTGCCGAACTTGGTCGAATCGGCAAGCACTATCACCTCCTGCGCTGCGTTGATCATGTACTGGTTCAGGTGAGCCTCTGCTATATTGCTTGTCGTAAGCCCTATGTCAAGGTCGAGACCGTCAATGCCTATGAAGAGCTTGCTGCACATCATCTCCGTGAGGAGGGTCTCGGCATATGGCCCGATGACCGAGGCGGAGCTCCTGCGAAGCGCCCCTCCCAGTTGAATTATGTCGATGTTCGGCTTGTAACTCAGTATCAGCGATACTTTCACTGAGGGTGTAATGACGGTGATGGGATCGGTTATCGTGATATGCTGGGCAAATGTAAGCACCGTGGTTCCCGATGCGATGATGATCCTGTCGTTTTTCTCCAGCAACCGGTTTGCTGCCTCGGCAATCCTGATCTTCTCATTCACCTGTACCTTCTCCTTCTCGTCGATGTGGCGGTCGATGGTGAGTGAACTTACCGGGCTGGCACTGCCGTGGTTGCGGATGAGCAGCCTCCTCTGCTCCAGTTCTTTCAGATCCTTTCGGATCGTAACCTCAGAAACCCCCAGACGTTCACTCAGGTTATGAACCCACACATAACCCTCCTTTTCAAGTTCAGCCAGTATTATCTTATGGCGCTGCGCAATGTTTCTCATGATTCTCGGACCGGCAGCCGGATTTATTGGTATAACCCCAAAGATAAGATTAAAAGCAATAACTGCCAAGCAACCCGAAATATTAAAAAAGTTAAAAATATTACGATTTATTATTTTTTCTTTCATTTTTGTTTTGATTTAAAAAAATGTTGTAATAATTTTACTCTGTTTTTCTGACATATATCATAATTAAGCTTCTGACAAATTGGAAAGAGAGGAATTTTTAAGTCGGCTGAAGCGCCCCGGAAAGCAGTGGGACTTCATCGTTATCGGCGGAGGGGCAACCGGGTTAGGCGTTGCCGTTGATGCTGCGGCAAGGGGTTACAGTACCCTGTTGCTGGAACAGTCGGATTTTGCCAAGGCCACCTCGGCGCGCAGCACCAAGCTGGTGCATGGCGGGGTGAGGTACCTGCAGAAGGGTGATGTGGCCCTGGTGCGTGAGGCGCTGCGTGAGAGAGGTTATCTGAGGAAGAATGCGCCTCACCTGGTGAAGAACCAGCGTTTCATCATAGCCAACTACAGGTGGTGGGAGAAGCCTTTTTACACACTGGGGCTCACCCTCTATGATCTCCTGTCTGGCGGCATGAGCCTCGGACGTTCGCTGCCAATGAAAAAAAGAGATGTAATAAAGGCTATACCTCAGATCGTCCGTGAGAAGCTGAAAGGAGGAGTGATATACCATGACGGCCAGTTTGACGACTCGCGTCTGGCGGTGAACATGATGCAGACGGCCATAGAGCAGGGAGCCACGGTGGTCAACTATGTCCGGGTAACGGATCTGCTCAAGAATGCCGGGGGCAGGGTCAGCGGCGTGGCAGCCGTTGATGAGCTCGACGGCGCCGGTTTCACGGCTGAAGGCAGGTGCATCATCAATGCCACCGGCATCTTCGTTGACGATATAATAAGGATGGACAACCCGGAGCAGCAGCCCCTCGTCAGGCCCAGTCAGGGTGTGCACCTGGTGGTCGACAGCAGCTTCCTGGGAGGCGACGATGCCATCATGATACCCAAGACCAGCGACGGCAGGGTGATGTTCGGGGTGCCATGGCATGACAGGGTCATCCTCGGCACCACTGACGTGCCTGTGAAGGAGTTTGTGCTGGAGCCCAGGGCTCTTGACGAGGAGGTCGACTTCATCCTTGAGACTGCCGGCCGATACCTTGCAAAGAAACCGCAGCGCAGCGACGTGCTGTGCGTCTTTGCCGGGCTGAGGCCGCTGGCAGCGCCAAAACACGGGGCTGACGGGGCCAAAACGAAAGAGATATCCCGCAGCCACAAGATGCTGGTGTCACCGTCAGGACTGGTGACAATCACCGGAGGCAAGTGGACCACCTACAGGAAGATGGCGGAGGATACCGTCAACCTGGCGGTGAAGACCGGCAAGCTGGGCTTCAGAAAGTGCACCACAAAGACGCTGAAGATCCACGGTTACTATGAGAATCCTGACAGGAGTGACAGGCGATACATATACGGCAGCGACCGTGAGGAGATACAGAAGATGCATCAGGAGAACCCCGCCTTTGCTGAGAAGCTCAACGGCTGTGCTGACTTTACCGTTGCCGAGGTGGTATGGGCAGTAAGGCGGGAGATGGCCCGCACCGTCGATGATGTGCTGGCACGCCGGGTAAGAGTACTCTATCTCGATGCCAGGGCTGCCATAGAACTGGCACCCGTGGTGGCAGCGATCATGGCCGCCGAGCTGGGCAGGGACAAAGCATGGGAAGAGCAGCAGGTAAAGGATTTTTCCGAGATGGCCAGGGGTTATGTAATGGAATAGAAGAACAAAACAGTAATTCCGATAAAAGCACCAATGATGATAAAGAGAACCGGTCCGCGAAGAGCACTGCGGGCAGCACTGGCAGCGATGCTGTTGCCTGTGGCGACCTGTCTGGTGCTGGTCTCATGCTCCACGGGCAACAGGCCGACAGAGGCAAAGCAGCCGAACATTATCGTCATCCTGTCGGATGACATCGGCTATTCCGACATCGGCTCCTTCGGGTCAGAGATAAAGACACCAAATCTTGACCGGCTGGCTGCCGGGGGTGTCCGCTTCACCAACTTCTACAACACCGCCCGCTGCAGTCCCAGCCGCGCCACCCTCCTCACCGGTCTGTATCCCCACCAGGCAGCCATGGGGCATCTTGCCACCAGGCCGCTGTGGGATGAGCCCGGTTATCTCGATGACCTGAACAAGGATGCCGCCACCCTCGCCGAAGTGCTGCGGGAGTCGGGCTACTCCACCTATATGACCGGCAAATGGCATCTCTACGGTATGAACAATGCCAGCACCCCGGAGGAGCTTGCTGACGACAAGAGCAACTGGCCACTGCAGCGTGGCTTCGACCGCTTCTTTGGAAACCTTAGCGGCTCCTGCAGTTACTGGGACCCCTTCACCCTGCTCAGCAACAACACCTTCATCCCTCCCGGCGAAGGCTTTTACTATACTGATGCCATCAGTGACACTGCTGTGAAGTTCATCAGGGAGCACCCTGACGGCAAACCCTTCTTCTTCTATGTAGCCTACTATGCAGCGCACTGGCCCCTGCACGCCCCGGAGGAGGCGATAGAAAAATACAGGGGTGTATATGACATCGGGTGGGACTCACTGCGGGTCCTGCGCTTCAACAGGCAGAAGGAGCTGGGTGTCATCACCCCGGCACACAGGCTCAGCGAGAGGACAGAGACAATCATCCCGTGGAAGGATGAGCCCATGAAGGAGTGGCAGGTGCGACGCATGGAGACCTATGCCGCCATGATCGATATCATGGACCAGGGTATTGGGAGGATCATCGCAGCGCTGGAGGAGAAAGGTGAGCTTGACAATACAGTTATATTATATATGCAGGATAACGGTGGCTGTGCCGAGCCTGTCCTCACCAACAGGATGGCCATGCCGCTCACCGAAGAGCAGAAGGTGCTCAGGCCTTTTCCTGCTGACCAGGTTTTGCAGGTCAGGAAACCGGAATACACGCGTGACGGCAGGTTCATCCGCACAGGCCGAGGGGTGATGGCAGGCCCTGCCGACAGCTGGCTGGGCTACGGTGAAGAGTGGGCCAACGTCAGCAACACCCCCTTCAGGCTCTACAAGTCACTGGTGCATGAGGGAGGCATCTCCACCCCCATGATAGTGCACTGGCCTGAAGGGCTGGAGAAAAAAGGCACCATGATCAGGGAGCCGGGTCATCTCATAGACATAATGCCTACCTGCCTGGAGCTGGCCGGCGCCAGCTATCCCGAAGATTTCCACGGGACAAAGACCATTCCCCCGGAAGGAGTAAGCCTGCTGCCTGCCCTCAGGGGAGAAAAGCTTGACCGCGAGTTCCTCTTCTGGGAGCATGAAGCCAACAGGGCCATACGCATGGGCAGGTGGAAGCTTGTGGCCAGGGCCGCAACGCCAATGTATTTCACCCCCGACGACGAAGAGCGCTGGGAGCTCTACGACCTGGAGAAGGATCCCTCTGAGACAAACAACCTGGCCGCAGAACAGCCTGACAGGGTAAGGAAAATGGCTGCCAGGTGGGAGGAGGAGGCCCTGCGCCTCAAGGCAAAACCATGGCCGTGGGACAACCCGGGCAGGTGACAGGACGATGTAACATAATCTTAATCATAAACTGACTGAAAGAAACGAAAGATTGACAATATTGGGGCCCCGTAGACAACAGAGGGAGCAACTCAAACTGACACGCCTATGATCAACTTTCTGAAACCACCGCCATACAAGGAGCCACTGCCGGCTGACAAGATTGATCCGGCTTATAAAAGACTCCGCATGCAGGTATTCATTGGCGCCTTCCTGGGATATGCAGCCTATTATCTTGTAAGGAAGAACCTCGCCCTCGCCATCCCGGGCATGATACAGCCCCTGGAGAACGGCGGGCTGGGATATACCAAGCTGCAGCTGGGCATAGCACTCTCAGCCATCTCCATCGCCTACGCCTTCAGCAAGTTCCTCATGGGAGCGCTCTCTGACAGGTCGGACGCCAGGAAGTTCCTGGTGATAGGACTGGTGCTCTCAGCCTCACTGATGATGTGCGTCGGCCTCTTCCCCTTTGCAACAAGTTCAGTGGCCATAATCTTTGCCTTCATGCTGGTAATAGGATGGCTGGCAGGTATGGGGTGGCCTCCCTGCGGAAGGATAATGGTGCACTGGTTCTCGCACAATGAGCGCAGCTTCAAGATGGGCATCTGGAACACCTCCCACACCGTGGGCAGCGGACTGATGGGCAACCTGGCCGCCTGGGGCACCGTGCTGCTCGGCGGACTCTTCGTTGCCGACATCGGCGGCGGCATAATGGTTGAACAGAGCTGGAGAGCAGTGTTTGTCCTGCCAAGTGCCGTGGCCCTCCTCATTGCCCTCTTCTGCTGGTGGGCCCTGAGGGATACCCCACAGTCGTGCGGACTGCCCGCCATAGACAAATACCGGAATGACACTCCGGCACAGAAGGAGATGAGCTCCGACAAGAAGATACCCGTCAAGGAGCTCTTTGTAAAATATATCTTCAGGAATAAAATCCTCTGGCTTATAGCCCTGGCCAATGTATTCGTATATCTAATAAGGTATGGTATCGGCGACTGGGCACCGACATACTGCGAAGAGGCAGGACTGCTCACCAGCGAACAGAGCAAGATGGCATTCTCGCTCCATAACTACGCCGGTGTGCCGGGAATGATACTCATCGGCTGGATCTCCTCCAAATTGTTCAAGGGCAGGTGTGCACCGGCAAACGTGATCTTCATGGTGCTGGTGCTGCTCAGCATCATCCTCTACTGGAAGGCAGTGCCGATTGCCACATTTCTTTCCGGGGCATTCTCAACAGACCCTGACACCACCAGGGTGGCCGTGGTCTACTCAGCCCTTATAGCCATAGGGTTCTTCATCTACGGCCCGGTGGCGCTGATAGGAGTGCAGGCCATCAACCTGGTGCCCAAGAACGCTGCAGGGACAGCCGCAGGTTTTGTGGGACTCTTCGGCTACCTGCTGGGTGACGCCCTCCTCTCAAAGGTCATGATCGGCGCTGTGGCTGATAACGTTAACCTGGGGTGGGAAGCCACCTTCACAATTTTTATTGTTGCCAGCATATTGGCAGCACTCTTCTCTGCCACAACCTGGAAGACGGAGAGAGCAACATATAACGGACACTAAAGGAACAGAGTTATGAAGCGACTGTTAACAATCGTTCTGCTGACCTCAGCAGGTCTTCTCACGGCACTCAATGCGCAGACCTACAGGCATATCTCCGGCTGGTCACAGGAGATCAACGACCACATCGAGGGTTTTCTCAACACCACCATAACCATGAATGTAAGAAAGGTGGCTGTCTTTGACAGTGACGGCACCACCTTCGGCCAGGTTCCGCATTACCTGGCTGACGAGGCGCTCTACCGCTATGCAGATAATGTACTGAAAGAGAGAAAGGACAGGGACGCCAGGGAGAAGCTGAAGATCCTTGACCGCATGGTCAAAGACGGCAACAATGTTGGCAAGCCCTATGTCGAAGACAGGGTCCATTTCCTGGCCGGCCTCTCACCGGAAGAGATAGAGACCATTGGCTATGAATGTTACAGGGAGTCGTACCAGAACAAGACCTATCCCGAGATGAAACAGCTCGTGGCCAACCTTAAGGAGTACGGCTTCGAGGTATACATACTGACAGCCTCGCCGGAGTTCCTCTACCAGAAGTTCGTCTCCGAGGAGTACGGCATCCCCGTCACCAATGTTGTCGGAGCTAAATGCGTGGTTAAGGAGGGTGTTACTACCGGGGAGATCATCCCTCCCATCCCCCAGGATGACGGCAAGGCACATACCATCGAGACCTTCATCAAGGCACGGCCCCTGATTGTCGGTGGCAACAGCCGCGGCGACATGGACATGCTGAACGAGTCGGTCGGACTGAAGATAGTTGTCAATCCTGATGACGTCACCGTCCGCGGTCCCGAAGACGGCCCCATGGCCGGCCACACAGTCAGGTCGTACTGGGAGAAGGAGGGCGCACTGATAGTCAGATGTAACGATGTTCGTGATCCGAAGGTGAGATATCACACCGGAGAGTGGAAGATAAGAGAGAACAGGGCAAATCCGAAATAATGAGTGACAACTATGAAGAGACAATTATTACTACTGATGCTTATCACGGCACTGATGGCCGGGTGCGGACAGAAAAAAGTGACGGGTGACATGACGGTACAGAGCTATATGCCTGACAACGCTGTCATTGCTCACCGGGGAACAATCTACTGGGCACCTGAACTTACCGAGGCGGCCTTTCGCTGGGCGCGCAACAGCGGTGCCGACTACATGGAACTGGATGTCCACAGGACGAAAGACAGTCTCCTGGTGGTAATGCATGACAAGAGTTTCAAACGCACAACCGACGTCGCAGAGAAGTTTCCCGGCAGGGAGGGTGATCCCCTCAGCAGCTTCACCTGGGAAGAGATCATGCAGCTCGATGCCGGCAGCGCCTTCAACGTGAAAAACCCCGGACAGGCGCGTCAGGGCTTCAACGGCCTCGATGTTCTGGTCTTTGAAGATGTGTTCCGCATAGCAGAAGGGAAGAAGATTAAGCGTGACGAAGAGGGCAACCGCATGGTAAGCAGGGACGAGTCCGGCATATATCACTTTGAATATGAGCCTGATCCGGCAGACAACGGCCACAGGCCCGGCATCTATATCGAGGTGAAGATCTCCGAACAGTATCCCGGCATCGAGGAGCAGATATATGATGAGCTGACGCGCATGGGCTGGAACCCGCTGGAGGGAGAAGAGATCAGCGCCGATGTGCCCTTCTGGTCCGGAGACAGGGTCAACGTGGGAAACACACGTGGCAAGATACTCCTTCAAAGCTTCTCGCGTGAGGGAATGATGAACATCAAAAGGGTCTTTGGCGAAAAGGTGCTTGCCAGCTTCCTGGTGAGCAATCCCAAAACAGACGAATTTGCAAAGGAGGAGGTCACCGATGAGATCATCGCCTTTGCCAGGGAGTGCGGCGCACAATTTATAGGCACCAACCTCAGCGACAAGAATGACGGCCTCTCACCTGCTTTCGCCGGTAAGATACATGCGGCAGGACTGAAGGCTAACATCTATTCTATAAATACCGTTGAGCAGATGGAGAAATATTTCGGCCCCGGCCAGGGCAAAAAAGCCACTCCCCTGGCTGACGGTATGATCACCAACAGGACAGATCTCACGGTCGCTTTCTACCATGAGCGCAAAGTGCGGGAATACGGGACAGAGGCCACACCGCAGGAGATACTCACCGATCTTGGCTATAACGAGTAAACGCTACCACTGAATGACATACCACGGAAAGATATTTCTTATTCTCCTGGTGACGCTGATGGCCGCATGCACCGCATGCAGGAAAGACCCGCCGCCTGAGGAGGAAGAAGGACTTAAGATCACCGGCATTTCCATCCCCTCATCCCTCGATGTGGCTCCGGGAGGTGAGATCATCATCACCGGCCAGGGATTTGCACTGAATGACATCATTGAGTTTGTGCTGACCTCAGATGCAGGCAGCAGCTGGAGCGCCACTGTCACTTCCGTCACCCCCCAGACGGCTACCATCACTCTTCCGGCAGGCCTCTCCTCCGGCTCATACCGGCTGACGGTCAGACGAGGTACGGAGAGCATGGTCATCGGCACCCTGACTCTGAATGTCATCACCGGCACCATCATACCTGACAGGCCCGGAATGACGTTAAAGGGTATCGTATTCTGTGACGGCGAGGGTGTTCCGGGTGTGGTGGTATCAGACGGCTACGAGGTCACCGTCACTGACGGCGACGGGATCTATTACCTCCCCTCGGCCAAGCAGAACAAGTACGTATTCATATCCATCCCCGGCAACTACGAGGTTGCCACCAGTGACAACATACCGCCGTTCTTCAAAAGAGTGGCCGGGGGTAGCGGCGTTGAACAGCATGACTTCTCCCTGGTACAATCCGACAACAGCAAGCATGTTGTCTTACCCATGGCCGACTGGCATCTGGCAAACCGCAACGATGACCTGACGCAGTTCAGCACCGGATTTCTTCCTGATGTGAATGCCACCATCGCCGGCTACACCTCCTCAGGCACCAAAGTGTACGGGGTACCGCTGGGAGACATGACCTGGGATCTCTACTGGTATGCGAACAATTTTTCCATCCCGCAATACCTGGCCGAGATGAAAAAGATCAACTGCCGCATGTTCAACGTAATGGGTAATCATGACAATGATCCATACATCACCGGCGACATTGAGGCGGAGGCTCCCTACCGGGAGTTGATAGGCCCGACATATTACTCATTTAACCTCGGGAGCGTCCATTACGTGGTTCTTGACAATGTGCAGTACATCAACACGGGAGCCTCACAGGGGGTGGTGGGAGAACGCAATTACTACGATGTGGTCTCCTCTGCCCAGACCGGCTGGCTTACCAGAGACCTGGCAGCCATAACCGACAAGAGCACTCCGGTAGTGATCTTCATGCATACGCCGCTCTACGGAAACCCGTCGCTTGACGCAGGCGGAAACCCGGTGAGCAATATCGTTCTCAACAACGGCAGCACGCTTCTCTCAATTGTTGACGACTTCAGTGAGGTCCACGTTGTGACCGGCCACACTCATATCAACTATACCGTTGATTCAGGCGGCGTGACGGAGCACAACACTGCCGCAGTATGTGCCACCTGGTGGTGGACCGGCAAGACCGGCTATGCCGGCAACCAGATATGCAAGGACGGCAGTCCGGGAGGATACGGTGTATGGGAGGTCCAGGACCGTGATATCAGATGGCATTACAAGAGCATCGGTTACCCTCAGGACTACCAGTTCAGGAGCTATGACCTCAATACTGTCTACATAACAGCAGCTGCTTTCGCGCCCAACTCTACCGATGCGGCCCTTGCGGAGTACGCCGGGGTGTATGCCAGTCCCAACCAGGTGAATGACGTTATGATAAACATCTGGGGGTATGACCCGCAGTGGACTGTAGAGGTGACTGAGGGCGGCACACCGCTGTCGGTGGAGAGGATAACGGCAAAGGATCCGCTGCATATCATCTCCTATGAAGCCAAGCGGCTGAACGCAGGCGCTGTACCTACAAGCTCGTTTGTGACTGGCAACACCTCACACATGTTCCTGGTGAGGGCCTCTTCGGCTACCTCGACACTGGAGATAACGGTCACGGACCGTTTCGGGAATGCATATACCGAGACGATGACACGGCCCAAGGAATTTACATGGTCAATGCACTAACCTATATATCTATAATCTAAAACCACCAATCTATGAAAATCAAACCAGATCTTAAGATCGTTCTTGCCATTCTGTTGCTGGCGCTGGTAGTCTTTCCGGCGATGGCTCAGGAGAGGCAGGTGACAGGCACTGTGTATGAGCCTGACGGTGTCACCCCTGTATTCGGGGCCACCGTAGTCATCAAGGGTACCTCCACAGGTACCAGCACCGATGCCAGGGGAGCTTATTCCATCAGGGTTACAGGTGATAACCCTGTGCTGGAGATACAGTTCCTGGGATATGTGAAGCAGGAAGTCGCTGTGGGCACCCGGACCGTGATAAACGTTGTCCTGGAGGAGGAGGCGATAGAGGTGTCTGCTGTAGTGGTGACGGCCCTGGGTCTGACACGCGAGGAGAAGTCACTCGGATATGCAGTAACAAAGGTTGACAACGAGGATCTGACGAAGGCTGTCAACTCCAACTGGCTCAGCGGCATGTCAGGCAAGGTTGCAGGCCTCACCGCCGTGGGTGCCGGCACCGGGCCCATCAGCTCCATGCGTGTGACCCTCCGCGGTGACCAGTCGCTCAACTATGGAGCCAACGAGGCTCTCTTCATCGTTGACGGCGTGCCGGTGCGGTCAGGTTCCACGGCCACCTCATCAAGCAGCCCCTATACCAACTCGGGTGGCGACTTTCCCGTAGACTTCGGTAACGCGGCCAGTGATCTTAACCCTGAGGATATCGAGACAGTGTCAGTGCTGAAAGGTCCTGCCGCAACTGCTCTTTACGGATCACGCGCCGCCAACGGGGCCATTGTGATCACAACCAAGTCAGGCCGCCGCGACAAGGGGATCGGCGTGACCGTAAACTCCTCTTTCGTAGTTGAGAGGGCAGGCTACTGGCCCGATTTCCAGACACAGTTCGGATCAGGCTCTGACCTTGGAATTGATGAGTTCTGCTTCTGGACTCTCAATCCCAGCCTGACAGGCACCACTGACTATCCCCAAAGAAACCTGTCACGGTATGCATGGGGAGAAGAGTTCAGTGAAGATAAGCTAAGGTACCAGTATGAAGGCAAAGACTGGGAGACAGGTCTTATATCGCCAACCCCGTTCGTTTACCAGGACGACTGGTTCACAGGCATCTTCCAGGATGGCATCACCCTGAACAACTCGGTGGCCATCAGTGGCAGCAATGGTGAAGGACAGAATGTCCGTTTCTCGGCAACCGACACAAGGAACAAATGGATACTCCCGAACACCGGGTACAACAAGCAGGCGTACTCCTTCTCGTTTGAGACCCCGGTAAACAGTTATATTGATTTCAGGACCAAGGTCAACTACTACCGTACTGACAGTGACAACATGCCGATGGCCGGTTATCACCAGACCACCGTTATGTACGACCTGATGTGGGGTTATAACAGCAACTCAATGTCAAACTGGAGGGATGAGTATTTTGAGGGCAGGTTCAATGCCATCAACAGGAATGCAACAATATCGGAGAACGGAAACAGCCTTGTCGTTGCCGGTACCGGATCATATAACCCATACAGGGTACTTTATGAAGAGCTTAACTCCACAGATAAGGACAGGGTCTTCGGCAACATGGGATTCACTTTGCACCTGCTGGAGGGACTCACCCTCGACCTGAGATCAGGATTGGACCTGGGCGTGGAGTTCCGCACCCAGAGAAAGCCGAAGCTTACCTATGTATGGAACAACGGTTTCTACAGGGAGCAGTCGATGACCAACTTCGAGATCAACTCCGACTTCCTGCTGAGATACCAGAAGGATTTCCTGGACGGAAGGCTCACATCGACAACCGCCTTCGGGGGCAACAACATGGTCTATCACTACAGGAGAAACACCGTCCAGCTTGATGAGCTTGACATCGACGGCGTGTATCATATCAACAACGTTCCGTTCGGCATTATTCCCGATCCATCGAACTACAGAAGCTACAAGACCATTAACAGCCTGTACGGCTTCGTGTCCCTCGGGTGGGATGACACATATTATCTTGACATAACGGGTCGCAACGACTGGTCCAGCACGCTGTCGAAGGACAACTGGTCATACTTCTATCCATCTGTTGCCGCAAGTGTCCTTCTTGACCAGGCCTTTGACTTCCGGACAAACCTTCCGGTAGTCTCTTTTGCTAAGCTGCGCCTCTCTTGGGCAAACGTAGGTAACGACACAAGCCCATACTCTCTTGACCAGTACTATTCTGCATCGTCGATCAGTGGAGGTTATGCACTTCCTTCGACCATTCCCGACCCGATGATAAAGCCCGAGAATGTTGAGAGCTGGGAGCTGGGTCTTGATGCCAAATTCTTAAGGAACCGCCTTGGCTTTGACCTTGCTCTTTACAACTCATCAACAACAAACCAGATCGTCTCGGTGGATATAGACCCGATAGTCGGAGCCTCATCCATGAAGATCAACGCAGGCGAAATCAACAACAAGGGTATAGAGGTCGCTTTCTATGCAACACCTGTCAAAAGCAAAGACTTCACCTGGAATGTCAACCTCAACTGGGCAAAGAACAAGAATACACTTGTCAGCCTCCAGGAGGGATGGGATCCCGACCAGCCTTTTGAGACAGATATGGGAACAACCATTGGCGGCAGGCTGCATGTCTACTCCTATATAGGTCAGGAGATGCACCAGATATACGGCTTTGCACTCCAGAGGGCACCGGAGGGTTCATATTACACTGACGCCAACGGCAACCAGGTTGACTGCTCGGGTCAGGTCATCCTTGATGCCACTACCGGCCTGCCATCCGTAGAGAATACTGCTGACCACTTTCTCGGTAAGGTTAACCCTGACTGGAGGGGCGGTTTCAGCACCTCACTCAGGTACAAAAACCTCACTCTCAGCGGCGTCTTCTCATACCAGTGGGGAGGTAACAGGTACTCGGTAACCGACGGTATCCTCTCATACCAGGGCAAGCTCACCAACTCCCTGGAAGGGCGCTACGACGGTATCGTTGCCGAAGGTGTTAATATTATCTCCACCAATGAGGACGGCTCCGCTGTCTGCCAGGTGAACAACACCGTCACCAGCAGCATATATACCTACTACCAGGCCAGGGTGCTCGACCGCTACAACGGTGAGAGCCACACCTTCGAGACCTCCTTCCTCAAGTTCAAGGAGGCAAGGCTTGAATATGCTCTCCCCGCAGCTCTCTGCCAGAAGACCAAAGTGCTTCAGGGTGCCAGCATTGCACTCTTTGCAACGAACATCTTCAGCTGGGACAAATGGCCGCAGTATGATCCTGAAGGCGGGATCATGACCGGTACCGATGTCTTCAGCGGCGTGGAAGCCGGGGCTTTCCCGATGACCCGTACACTGGGCATGAACCTGAGACTCTCATTCTAATCCTTAAAGCGAAACGAGATGAAAAAACTTA
>CAZFIF010000001.1:0-51163 GCA_964519065.1 uncultured Rikenella sp. | reverse complement strand
TGCCTTTCTGAATGATCGGGCCATCATTCATGGGCTCAAATCTTGTCTGCAGCGCCGCCTCTTTTGCCAGTTTCAGGAGACTCTCCTCAAGTGTTGTTGATCCTTTAATGCCTGGAATCGCATCAGTGACCTTTCCTGAACGATCAACGGTAATCGCCACCACAACGATCCCGTCTTGTTGGATTTTATAAGGCGGGCGGACCAGAGATTGGGCTTTTCTGGTGCCCAGGCTAAAAGTGACACCATCGGTTCCCTGGCCTCCTCCGGGGCCGTAAGTACGGACACCATCGGTGCCTGACTCCACGCCCTGGTTACCGGCGCCCCCGGCAACGCCCTCGCTCTGGCCGGCAGTGCCCGTATTGGCAGCATTGCCGAAAGCGTTCCTGGCACGGGCATTGGCCTGATCAATACGCCGCTGCTCTTCCTCCCTCTTCAGCCTCTCAGCCGTCTCCTGCTCTATCCTTTTTCGCTCAGCCTCAAGCTCCTGCTCCCTCCTGATCTGCGCAGCACGCGCTTCAGCCTGCCTCCTGATCTCTTCAGGATCAGGCTCCTTCTTTACAACCTCCGGAGCCTCCTCAAAGTCCTGCGTCAGTATTGCATCATCAGAACCCTCGTCAGAAGCCGACGGCGGAGGAACAGGAGGGGAGACAGGCTGGGGGGCGGGTTCATACAGACCCTCACCGGTCTCGTCAAAACCAAAATTCACAAGCAGCCCCTCCTCAGAGGTGTCGGGCAGCTTAACCCTGAAGGTTATAAAAATAATAAGGAGAGCAAGTATCACGTGTACCAAAGTACTGATGACCAGACCCTGCTTCCTCTCCTTCGAAAGAGGCTCGCGGTTGCTATTTCGGGGTTGTGGCAAGTATCAGCTTGTATTGGTTCTTCGCTGCAATGTTCATCACGTTCACAACATACTCAACAGGAACACTCCTGTCAGAGTGGAGAGAGACATATATTTCCGGGTTGCTGCCTACCTTGGCCTGCAGGGCCGACTCAAGGTTCTCAAGCAGGATGGGCTGGTCTTCAATGAAATACTGCAGGTCCCTGGTAATGGATACAGTGGTCATGGGACGGGCAGAAGTCTGTGTGGTACCCTTCGGCAACAGCAGCTTGATAGCTGTTGGCTGAACCAGCGTCGATGTCAGCATGAAGAACAGCAGCAACAGGAACACGATATCAGACATGCCCGCACTGCTGAAGTTTACGCTGACCTTATTCTTGGTTGTTATTGCCATGCGATGTTTTACTTTACAGGTTCATTAAGAATATCCAGGAACTCCGTGGAGGTAGTCTCCAGCTGGAAAACCACGTTCTCAACCCTGACCACCAGGAGATTGTACCCAAAGTAGGCCAGGATGCCCAGGATGAGACCGCCTACAGTGGTTATCAGCGCAACGTAGATGCCGCCGCTGAGAGTGCTGATATCAAGACTGTTGCCTGCCAGCGACATCTCATAGAAGGCCTTTATCATTCCTATCACTGTACCGAAAAAGCCCACCAGCGGTGCCGCTCCGGCAATGGTTGCCAGGGTTGGAAACCTCTTCTCAAGCTTGTGAATCTCAAGCCTGCCGACATTCTCGATGGCTGCAGTGACATCTGCCAGCGGCCTGCCAAGACGGGTGATGCCCTTCTCCACCATCCGCGCCTGCGGCGAGTCTGTCTTTCTGCAGAGCTGCAGAGCGGCTTCAACCTTTCCCTCATACATGTAATCCTTGATCCGGTTCATGAAGTTGGCATCTACCTTTGAGGCCTTCCGGATGACAAGAACTCTTTCAATGAATATATAAAGAGCAATAAATGACAGCAAGGTGATGATGACTATCACCCAGCCACCGGCCACGTATAGATCAGCCAGTGACATCGATGCCTCTTCGGCGGCTGGAGTGGCTGCAGTTCCCTGTAGTAAAATGTTAGCTAATATCATTGTGCTTTTATTAAATGTTAACTGTTTGACTTACTTTTTTATATCATCGCGCGAATATATTAAAAAAACGCCCAAAACAGACCCGAATTATACCTTCGGTGGAAAAAAAGGGCTGTTGTTGATAAGTTATTGGCCCCCGGTCCCTTCCGGTTGCCCGATAATCTTTTTCCTCCGCTCACTGGGATTAATAAAGAGATCATTCAGCCTGTCAAAATCACGCCTGTAAAAGATGCCCGCACCCTGCGTATATGGGTGTACCGGGTAGAAAAGAATGTTGTTCGAACGGTTGAAGACCTTCAGCCGAAGCTTATCGGTAAGCCTGAACTCAATTGTAAACTCACCGCTGAACTTGCTGGTCGATTCCTTGGTTTGTGCCCCTCCAACATCCAGGTTGCCGTTCAGGGTGATCCTGTCATTCAGCAACTGCGTGGAAAGAGCAACTTCAATCTCATCATCGGTGAGCTGATCCCCGGGCCTGTAATTGAAGCCGATGTCAAAATCGTTGCTTATCTGCGAGAGCCAGTTGCTTAACTGGTTTGAAAGCATCTCGGTTGTCGTTGTTTTGCCCAGGATGGTTGCATCCTGTGTCTCTGCCTGGCTGTATGGAACCTGTGCACTGCCGCCGCTGGATGCACTGTAAAGGGCAGGGTCAGTATAGAAGCTGTTCATCACCAGCAGGTACAGAAACTGCCTGCTGAGCTCTTCTTCCGTATCTATGGCCATCCTGAGGTAATCCCTGGTCTCCTCGTCGGCAGTAGGAAGATATATGTCGAACTTTATGGACGGATTAAGCAGCTTGTCGGAGAGCAGAAGATGACACTCCACGGGCAGCCTCTCCTTCAACTTCTCCATCTCCGTATAGGCAAACGATAGTGGTGCCAGCGAGGCTTTGGTGCGGTAGATGGCCTTCAGATCCAGTACGGCATCATCAATCGCACCGTTCCAGGAAATAGTGCCCCCTTCCTCAACCACGAAGCGCTTGTTGAGTATGTTACCAAGGGTGAACAGGTAATCACCGTCGCTGATCACGTAATCTCCGGCCATCCTTAATTCACCCTTTGAATTCATGTTTATATTCAGATTTCCTGAGCCGTTACCCCTTATTACCCCGCCGGAGGTGGCATCCATGATGAGCTGCACCCTGGCATCGGGGGTCACCGCAAGGTCAAAATTGAGCTCGAGATTGCTCTCCTTGACCTGCCTGGTGAAGATGGTCCTCTCATCCTGCGCTGCCACCTTATGGCTGGCAGGGTCTGCAAAGACAATATATGGATAGTCACTGACGCTCGATGATGAATTCAGAGGGACAAAAAACTCCGTGCCGCCGGCAGTACGTGCTGAAATATTGAAGGAGAGCTTATCCTCATTGCCCCTTATGCCTGCATAACCGCTGGCAAAGGCAGTACCGTAAAAGCTTTCACTGTCCTTGGAGCGGGTGTTCAGTACCAACATCTTCTCCATGTTGATGTCGAGAGAAATGCCAATGTCATTGAATGAGCGGTGTGAGAGCATTCCGTTGATTGTCCCCTGGTTGTTTCTCTCGTCATAAATCGTGATGTTGCTGAACAGGATACCTTTGGGAGTGAACCTGATGCTGTCTGAGAAACTGTACCTTGTCTGAAGAAAGTCGATTTTCATTGATGCATCCCGGGCCATAACCGAACCACTGAGCATCAAGTCCTTCAATCCTCCCTGAAGCCTGATAGCTCCGGTGGCTGTGCCTTTGACATCAGAGGCAAATGCGCCTACCAGCGGATTGATGACATCAAGGGGCATACTGTTTGTTGCGACATTAAGGTCTGCCTCTCTTGACGACGGTGAATAACTGCCGCTTATGTCAAAATATCGTGATCCTTCATAATCGTTGAAGACATGGATCTCAGCCACCTTACCCCGGGGATTCCACTCGCTCATTACGGAGAGAAGACCATAGCTGTTTTTGTTGAGCATGAAGTCTCGGACAGTGAAATTGCTCTCAAACAGGAAGTTTTCATATACATCAGAGAGGGTGATGTAGCCACCCATAACACCCCTGATCTTCATCTCAGGCGAATCGGGACTCTGTTCTTCCCGTCCGCGACTGTCCCTGCTGCCCAGGTTATTGACATATGAGAGGTTCAACCCTTCAAAGGTGAGCGTAAGCCTCTCCTCAGGCTCCCGGGAGATCTTTCCGTCAAGCCTGATATATTTGTTGCTGCTGTTGATAAGTATATTGTCAAACCAGGCGGTGGTTGAGTCTACAACGATGCGTGCCGGACTCACACTCCACGGTACACTGCCAACGGTGAAGGCCGTAGGGAGGAGACTTACTGTAAGGAAGGCCTTGTTCATGGCGTTCTGGCTGAAGAATCCCCTGGCACTCACCTCCCCGAAAGTCCTGCCTCCGTCCCTGTTATCCCATCGGATGCCCAGGTTCAGCGTGTCGCTATTGCTGCCGGCTTCAGCGGTGAAGTTGCCCAGCACCGACCTGTCAGGCAGAAGCATGGTGTCAGCTTTCAGGGTGACTGACATCAGACCCCCGCAGGCAGAACCGGACAGGTTCATGTTGCTAAGCGTGACACCTCCATATGTGATGGCCCCGGTCCTCAGTGAAACACTAATCTCTGAGCGGCCTGAGCTTAGACTCCCGGTCAACCTGCTCCCGTCAGCTATACTCAATCCTGTTCCCATGAAATTGTTGAGCTTGTCTATCTTCCTGATGTTAGCCGAAAGAGTGAGCTCAGTCTCCGGAAGCTCATCCTCCTTCACTGCTGACGTAAATCGCGATGGATAGAGATCAGCAAGTACCTTCTTCACCGTGGCCGGAATGGCGTCGAAGGTGTACCTTCCACGTATCTCGGCATCTGCAAAATCAGTTCTGAGCTTCAGAACATTCTCGCCATCCTCCTGAAGGGCGCTGACAAGGAAATCGTAGATGCTCAACTGTCCGTTTGAGTTGTTGAGTGTAGAATTGATAAGCCTGATCTCTCCCACGATGTTGTCGGTCCTGTTACCCCTGAAACTGGCGGTGAGGAGCGCGGAAGCATTGAAAAGGGTATCGCTGCTGATCAGGTTCAGCCTGTGCAGGTCGGCGCGCGACAGATTCATGGTGAAATCAAATTCAGGCATGCTCTTCTCAAGATCAAACCTGCCCATCAGATCCATGACTATTGCCGGGTCTCTTACCGCCACTGAACCATCCCAGATACTGTCCCCGTAACTACCCTCCACGGCAATATTACTGTAATTGTATGAGTTGATCTCCACACTGTCAATAACCCCGCTGATGTTGGCAGAAAGATGCCTGAACGACTCCATCGAACCGTCCAGATCAGCATGCATCCAGAGTCCGCCAAAGAGCCCGGTATTGCCGGTGACATAGCCCAGGTCAAAGTCGCTCGTGCTGAGAAAACCCTTGAAACTGAACCTGTTCCTGCCGTCAGGCTTAAGCGATAGGTCAGTGGAGATACTCCCTCTCTCTGTTGTCAGCTTACCAAAAGAGACAAAATCAGTTGTAAAGCCGTTGAAGCTGCCGGTATATGTGATAAGGCCAAGCCCGTGCACCGGTTCAGGAAGCCTGATGGGAGCCCTGCCGGGAACAACCACTGTCTCAACATCAGCCGCAGTGGTACTCATGTCAGTGAAATCAACATAGAGATAACTGTCATTTATCGATGGAAGACCCGAAATGTCAAAGTCGAAATTCAGACTGGTGGAGGTCGAGTATTTTATGGATATATCACGCCCCTTCAGCTCGGCCACAGTGCCATTCAGCCTTCCTGAAAAAGCGACGGTCTCCCTTACACCTCTCAACGGTGCGATAAACCAGGCCAGGTCCTGAGTGGCAACATCGGAGCTATGAAACAACATGTCAAATCTGATCTCATTGACAAAGTCTTTCCATGAGGCCGAATCACGGGCTGTCAGTATGATCCTGTCAGCCATGATAGAGCTGGCATCGGTTAAAAGGTTTATATCCCTGAATGATAGCTTATTGCTGGCTATACTTATGCTCATGTCAAGACTTTCGGTACTGAAACCTCCGGCCTCGGCAAATGAGAGACCCCTGATCACCATGCTGACTGAGTCTTTGATAATGCTCAGGTCCCTGATCCTTGAATTTATCTCTGACAGCCTGAGGTCACTGAAATTGACCTGCCCCGGGGTGGTGCCTGAGCTGTCTGATCTGTTGGACAGAAGGTAGGCCCCGTTGTGAAGGTAAATATCAGAGAATCGTATGTCAACTTGCCTGGTGCTGTCAGGTTCCCTCTCTCCACTGATGGCATCAATGTAGCTTGTGAGGTTCAATACACCGGAGGTGTCGGTGACCATCCGGAAATCGACATCATGAAGGTCCGTTCTGCCGAAACTGAAACGACCATCTGATGGCCTGAAAGTCCTGATTCTCAGGTTGACCTTACGGACAGCGAGAAGTGTGTCTCCATTCAGGTCCTCAAAGAGGATATCTTCAAGCAGCACCTTCCTGAAATAGGAGTATGATACTTTCCCGATGGAGATATCCGCCCCGGTCTTTGAGGATAGTATTGCGGTTACCCGATTGACGGTGAAGGTCTGTACCCTGGGGGCCTGAAGGAGCAGCATGATGACGGCAGGAACGATGATAAGCACCGCAATGACAGTAAGCAGTACCCTGACGATTTTTTTAATAATTTTGCCCATTCAATACGACATTCCCGCCGCAGGCGAAGTTAATAAAAAGAGTTATACAAAAATGGCGCCAACTGTTACGATCCTTGCGATAGAATCTTCCTGTGACGATACTTCCGCCGCTGTCATCAGGGACGGTGTGGTGCTTTCAAACCTTATCGCGGGACAGGCCGTACATCAGGCATACGGTGGCGTGGTGCCCGAACTGGCCTCAAGGGCGCACCAGGCAAACATAGTACCGGTGGTGGACAGAGCGCTGGTGATGGCCGGTACAACCGCAGAAGAGATCAGTGCCGTTGCCTGGACACGTGGACCCGGATTGCTGGGATCACTTCTTGTGGGCAGCTCATTTGCAAAGGGGTTTGCACTGGCACGCAACATACCGCTCATAGAGGTTGACCACCTGCAGGCCCACGTCATGTCTCACTTTGCCAGGGAACATGGGAGAGAGCAGCCGCTGCCGGAATTCCCCTTCCTGTGCCTGCTGGTGTCGGGTGGACATACACAGCTGATGGTTATGCATGATCATCTCTCCATGGAGATAATTGGCGCAACCATTGATGACGCTGCCGGTGAGGCTTTTGACAAGTGCGCCAAGGTGATGGGACTGCCCTATCCGGGAGGACCGGTGATAGACAGGCTGGCAGCTGAGGGTGACCCCCACGCCTTCGTCTTTGCCAAACCACGGATACAGGGACTCAATTTCAGCTTCTCCGGACTGAAGACCAGCTTCCTCTATTTCCTGCGCGACAGGGTGGCGGAAGATCCTCGTTTCATAGAGAGCCGGCGCAATGACCTTGCGGCGTCACTGCAGCGCACAATAATCGAGATACTGGTGGGTAAACTGGTTCGGGCCTCAAAGGAGACGGGTATCAGGGAGATAGGCATTGCGGGAGGCGTCTCGGCCAACTCAGGACTGCGGCAGGCAGCCGGCAGGGAAGCTGCAAAACGGGGGTGGAACCTCTTCCTGCCGGAGTTGCGCTATACCACAGACAATGCAGCTATGATCGGCATAACCGGTTACTACAAATACCTCAGGTCTGACTTCTCGGATCACAGTGCCATCCCCCTGGCACGGTATGGAAAATGAATTGCATACAGGCTGGTGATGGTCACTGACATGTAGGTGGTGCTCAGCTTTTCTGCGGGTAGAAAGCCTCCTTGCCCGGGTAGTGATACCTTTTCCGGGCTATCTCCGGCGGGTAGATAAAGTAATCAATATCGGCCTCGGCACAGTGCTTCCCTTCACCGTCAGCAAGCCTGCAGTGAATATGTGCAATCCTCTCCTCCAGACTGACAATGGCAGCTTCTACGGTTACCATGCCTCTGCTGATGTGAACCGGTTTCAGGTACCGCACCGTTAGAGATGAGGTTACCCCTGAAGTGCCCGCAATAGCGTTGATGCACCATGCCCCCGTCTCGTCAAGCAGGGTGGCAATGATACCTCCGTGAAGGACGTTGATATAACCCTGGAACTGCGGCAACGGATCCCAGGATGCATAAAGCTTTCCATCCTCAGCCTCAAAAGTCAGTCTGAGGCCTGCAGGGTTTGTGGGACTGCAACCGAAACAGGGGTTCCCGACCGGATCAAAAGGGTTTCTGATCTTAATTCTGTTTGACATTTCTCTTCTGCCTCCTGTTTTTCTCCTGTGCAAGCCAGGCGCTGAAATAAAATAGTGTGACTATCAGATATATAACACCAACGGTGAAGGTTACAATGGCCAGCGACAGCGAGGGTTCATCCTGGGGTGAGGTGGCCATCCTGTGACGGTAGCTGTAACCGAATGCCGTCATGAGAATGACAGTAATGGCAAGCGCAAATCCGAGAAAGACCATGGTACCGTCAATGGCTGAAGTGCTTTTGTAGATACTGCTCTTCTTGAAATCGGAATAGGAGTTCCTGGCATACTGCTCAGCCCTCTTCCTCGCTTCAGCCCGCCTGTAATCAACCCACGCCTGGTAATTTCTCCTCAGCTCCTCTTCACTGATATTCCTGCCGTGGGGGTGGGAGGTGAGGTATTCATACGCCTCCGTTACCCTGATGAACTGATCCTGGGCATCCTCCGATTGATTGCGGTCAGGATGCAACTCCATGGCCTTTCTCCGGTATGCCCTCCTGATCTCATCCTCGGAAGCGCCCTGCCTTATGCCCAGTATCCTGTAATAATCAAAGAGATTCATCGTTGTTTCTCAGATCACTAATTAATAGCTTTTTTTACTATGATTACGCCCTGCTGATTGTTTTTTCAATGTTTGTTCTAAATTTGCAATTTAAAATGAATCTAAATAAGCCCTGAATGGACCGCTCCCTGATACTTTTTGCCTTCGGCATCACGCTTTTCGCCGGAATGGCTACGGGAATAGGCGGACTTATTGCCTTCTTCGCCAGGCGGACCAAGACCACCTTCCTTGCCTTTTCCCTTGGTTTTTCAGCCGGTGTGATGATATTCATCTCATTTACCGAGATACTTACCGAGGCGGGAGATATCATGAGGATGAATTATAATGCCACTCCTGCAGCCTGGCTGACATTCATGTCATTCATAGTTGGCATAGGACTGTCAGCAGCCATCGATAAGATACTCCCTTCACAGGGTAACCCGCATGAGCTGAAGAGAGTGGAGCAGATGCACCCGGAGACGAGAGATTCCGGCAAGCCGGAATGCCAGGGAAGGCGACGGAGGATGGGGTGGTCTGGCGCCAGGGACCAGAAGCTGATGAGATTGGGGGTATTCACTGCCATAGCCATCGGTATACACAACTTTCCGGAAGGTATTGCAACCTTCATGTCTGCTGTGTCAGATGTTACCGTGGGGGTGTCAATTGCCGTCGCGATTGCCATTCATAATATCCCGGAGGGAATAGCCGTTTCGGTTCCGGTATATTATGCCACCGGGTCAAGGAAGAAGGCACTCACCTGGTCGATACTGTCAGGCTTCTCGGAACCTGTCGGGGCAGTGGCCGGCTATTTCATACTCTCAATGTTTGACAGCGACGTAAGTCTCGGTTATGTCTTTGCCATGGTGGCAGGCATAATGATATATATCTCCTTTGATGAACTGCTTCCGGCTGCACACAAGTACGGCAAACACCATGTTGCAATATACGGTCTTATCAGCGGGATGATTGTCATTGGACTGAGCCTCATCCTTCTCGGGTCATAATGATCCTCCTCCTGCCGGCTCCTGACCTCAACCTGACCCTGTTTATGCTGACTCTTCTGCTGCCACCTGATGACAGGTCTCTGTCCGGTTACATCGAGGTTTCCCCCGACGGCTGATGACCGTCAGTCATCGGCCAGTTTGTCCGCCACCGTGGGCTTCAATATGATCAGCTGCAATACCAGGGCAATGAGTACAGGTATCGCCAGGGCGGCCATATCCCTACCAAGATGTCCCGAATCGGTCGACTTACCCAGCAGGCTGGTGATGAGGGCACCTGCAAATACGCCTGTCATATTCATGAGACCGTACCCGGCAGCTCTGTGCCTCGGCGACACAAACTGGCACAAAATTGGCATGTTGTTGGCATCAAACATGCCGTAACCAATGCCGAAGAGCACAGCCCCGCCGATGATCCAGAATATGTCACGGCCCAGGCCGAAGAAGAGGAGGGAGGGTATTGTCAGTGCCAGTCCTATGGCACTGGTAAATATGCGGCCGCGCAGATTGACGGCCACCCACCTGTCCGACAGTATGCCCCCGGCTATCACCCCCAGGAATGAGGAGGCCGCAATGGTTATGGTCGCTATCGGTCCTGCCGTGGCCATCTCAATACCCAGGCTGTCAGAAAAGAGAGTGGGCATCCAGTTCTTTACTGCCCACCCCGGAAAACTCGGCACGGCAAAATAGAATAGTATCATCCAGAAACTTGTCATTCCCAGCAGGAGGGTCAGACTTGAAAGTACCGGAGGTTTCTGCGGCTTCGCTGTGACGGCTGAAGCTGATACTCTTTTTCGTTCCGGATGCTCTCTCAGGGCAATTACCAGTATGGCACTGTAAACCAACCCTACGATCCCGAACAGGTGAAAGGCACTCTGCCATGACCATGCATCTGCCACCGTGGCACCGAAGCCTCCCATAGCCTGCCCCACATAGAGACCCGTCATATGAATGCCAATAGCCAGCGAACGGGTGCTGCCCCGATGATAGTCGGCAATCAGCGACAGCCCGGCAGGGATGTATAGTGCTTCACTGATGCCCATTATCGCTCTCAGACCGTAGAGCACATTGAAATTGCTGGTGTAACCCATGGAAAAAGTAACCCCTGACCATACAAAGAGGCTGGCAACGATGAGCCATTTTCGGTTTATACGGTCAGCTATCAGACCGGCAACAGGACTCATGAACCCGTATATCCAGAGGAACACCGCCATCAGTTTTCCGAAATTTTCCGCCTTCTCAAGCTCCAGGATGTCAACCATCATCGAACTCTTCATCGTAGAAAGCATCTGGCGGTCCATGTAGTTAAGCAATGCGACAACCCAAAGCAGTCCTACTACCAGCCATGCGTAGCCCGAACCTCTCCCGCCGGTATTATGTCTCATAATGACATGGTATTACAATTCATAAATTTCTTATGTCATACAAAAGTACATAATAAGTTCAATTATGAACCTTCCATGTATAAAAAACAAAAACAAGTCTGAAAATAATTGGCAAACATGAAGGCTCCATGTGACCTTTAAGATCAAATTATCTGCACATCAAAGCAGGATACAGAATTAATGACTGATATTTTCAACTGCCTCCGGCACGTGCTTATGTCGGAAGAGAAGGGCGAAGAGGATAGCCACAACCAGCGAATAGGCGGCAAAGGCCAGCCATATCCCTTTCCAGTCGAAGGCTCCGCTCTCAAGCATAAAGTATTTGTCGATGACGATCCCGCTGATACGGCTGCCCAGGAATGCCCCGAACCCGTTTGTCATCATCATGAAGAGTCCCTGTGCACTGGCCCTGATCTCCGGCTCACTTTGTGTTTCCACAAAGAGTGATCCTGAAATGTTGAAGAAATCAAAGGCCATACCGTAGATAATACAAGACAGTATTATCATCCATAACCCGCCGGCCGGATCACCGTATGCAAAGAGTCCGAACCTGAGTACCCACGCCACCATGCTCATGAGCATCACCTTCTTGATGCCGAACCGCTTCAGGAAGAAGGGAATGGTAAGAATAAAAAGTGTCTCGGATATCTGTGATACTGACATGATTATGGCGGGGTATCTTACCGCCAGCAGATCCTTGTAGGCAGGTATATCGGCAAAGTCATGAAGAAAGGTGTCCCCGTAAGCATTGGTGAGTTGCAGTGCTGCGCCCAGTAGCATTGCAAAAATGAAGAAGAGCGCCATCTTGGTGTTCTTGAAGAGCTTGAAGGCATTGAGACCCAGCTCTTCAACCAGTTTCTTCTTGTGTCCCCTGGCCAGCGGCGGGCATTTGGGTAGCGTAAAAGCATAGATGCCCAGCCCGAGTGAGGCTGCTGCAGCGACGTAAAACTGCATGGGTGACGTCTCAAATCCAAGCAGGCTGACCACCCACAGAGCCACGATAAAACCGATGGTACCCCAGACCCTGATCGGGGGATAATCCCTTATGATATCCATGCCGCTGTTCTTCATCGAACTGTATGCCACGGTGATGGCCAGCGCAATGGTAGGCATGTAGAACATCATGGTGACCAGCAGCACCCAGAAGAATGTCTTCGGATCATTGATCGTCGGCAGCAGGGCGAGCAGTACCGCCCCCGAGATGTGGAAGAGACCGTAGAGCTTCTCGGCGTTGACCCACCTGTCAGCTATAATGCCCGCTATAGCAGGCATGAAGAGCGAGGCAAGCCCCATGGTCGAAAAAATTGCTCCGAAATCTGTGCCTGACCAGTTCTTCGTCTGAAACCAGTATGCCCCTATGGTGAGCAGCCATGACCCCCAGATGAAAAACTGGAGGAAATTCATTATGATAAGCCGGTTCTTCAGTCCCATGCCCTATTTTTAATTGTTCCAGGTTTGATCTGCGAATATAGCAAGCTCTGGCATTCTTAAGGGTGGAGGTAATAAAAAGTTGATAAAAAGTATTGCTGCAGGTCTGCTCCGGTATCAGTCAGAGGGTGCCGAAGAGCCTGTCACCCGCATCTCCCAGCCCCGGCACTATGTATCCCCTTACGTTCAGATGGCTGTCCAGGGCAGCAAGATAGATATCCACATCCGGATGTTCCTTCTCCACGCGGGCCACACCCTCCGGAGCACCGACAATGCATACCAGCCTGATGGTCTTTGCGCCCCGCTTTTTAATCGCTGCTATTGCCGCACTGGCACTGCCGCCTGTGGCAAGCATGGGGTCAAGGACCATCACAATGGCTTCCGACAGGTCAGAGGGGAACTTTGCAAAATATTCAGTCGGCTCCAGGGTCTCATGATCGCGTATGAGTCCTATGTGCCCTACCTTGGCTGTTGTGATCAGACTGGTTATGCCGTCTACCATTCCCAGTCCTGCCCTCAGAACGGGAACCAGAATTATCTCCCGCGAGAGCTCTGCAGTATCGCATGATCCGACAGGTGTTTCAACGGTTATCTCCCGCAGCGGAATATCGCGCGTTATCTCGTAGGCCATCAATCCCGCGATCTCACTCAGGTTCTGCCTGAAATCACGAGTCCCGGTCTCCTTCCTCCTGATTAGCGCCAGCTTGTGCGTGATCAGCGGATGGTTGATGAGCTTGAGCATCGTCCTGCCGCAGTGGCTATTTGAGAAACTTGTAAGTCAGACCTACCCCGATAACCTCCTTGAACTGCGCGCGTTTGCCCATGACAGGATTTTCCTCAAAATCTTCGTCTACCTTGACGAGAATATCATCATCGTATAACAGAAGGGTGTTAATGGTGGCCGAGATGAATTCATTGACTTTCAGCACCAGCAGGTTCTCCCAGCTTATGTCAATGTTCTGCGGTTTATGCAGGTAGTTGCTGAACAGGTCAAGCTTCGTAAGAAAGTTGACATTCTTGACTATCTCATCTTTTTTGTATGCAAGATTGGCATATGCACCCATCTCCGGCCTGAACTTCTTGCCCGGATCTACGCCAAAGGCACCGATTGACGACAGATAATCGTCGTTGACAATCGTGTTTTTTGAGGTAATCGGAGAGAGGAAAGCTGTAAAGTTCTCGTTGGGCTTATAGTCCATCCCCAATGAAAAAAGGAGATAGGCCGGGGAGAGCAGATCCGAAATCTTATTATCGGTGTCCGGATAGTTGTAACCCTTGTCCAGCTGCGTCCTGAAACTCATCAGGCCTGAATAAAACCACTTCTCAGTAGCCTGACGTCCGTATTTCGACTGAAAATCGATCCTGTCATCAGTCTTGACCCATCCCAGGTCATTGCCTTTCTGGTTCATCTTCCCGTAACCTACGGTCAGGGCATTGTCCCAGGCGGATTTGTCCTTCTTATAGTTGGCTGTCAGGTTGAGAAGCCCGTTGATGGCAACAGAGTTCTGTCCACCCGAGGCCCAGTTTGTAAAAGAGTTCTGTGACAGGTTCAGGGAGATAACACCTCCTTTGTGCCAGCCGTCAGGGATCTCCTCCTCCTGTGCCGTTGCCGTGAAACTTATTCCGGTAAGCAGCATAGCGGCCGTGAGTAATAATATGTTCCTGGTCATTATTCTAGATTTTTTGCAATTATACAAAAGTTTCGTGAAAGGCGGGCATATGGCTTTTTATCCACTCCTGGCTGAGATCTTACCGGCCGTCGAGGCTTCCGAACACCCTCTGGAGCAATGGGGTGACCCTGGCGGATACCTCTTTCCTGATCTTTAGCTCCTCATCTGCGATCTTAAGAAAGACTCCTTCCAGAGCCTTCCTGGTCAGGAAATCATCCAGATCAGTTGTCACCGGATTAAATCCGGCAAGCCTGCCGGCAACACTGTTGGCCACCATGTTCCATTTCTCGGTAAGTGTCAGCCATGATTGCTGTGCGGAGATGCCCGCCACAATCTTCCTCTCCGTGGAGGCTGAAATCTTCGGCTTGTAAAGGGAATAGAGCTCACTCCAGGTGCTGCTTCTGAGATACTCTGTGGCGGCGTTATCGGCACCGTGCAGTATGTTGTACCCGTCGGCAATGGTCATCCGTGTCACTGCCCCCACAAAGACAGGGGCCACCTCCCGTGCAGCATCCTCTGCTGCCCTGTTGATGCTCAGAATGACATTCTCAAGAAGCTGATCCCCGCCGGGTATCCTGCCTATGTTCTCCACTATCACCTTCGCCTCATCAGGAAGCGGTATCTTTACCTGCTGATCACTGTAATACCCGTTTTCCGAGGCAAGTCTGCCAGCGGCATTTTTTGCACCTACCGTGAGCGCCTCCTTCAGCCCCTCAATTATGTCACCATCTGTCAGCTCCTTTACGGCTGATACTGTCTGCATCAACTGTGTTATCTGCGAACATGCTGCCAATAGAAAAACTGACAGAATGAGCAATGTAATTCTGTATTTCATGTTTTATTATGGATTTAAAGATAATCAGAGTGTCTGATAGGGAATTAGCGCCGGAGTCATATCCTTCTCATCCTGATCCTTGATATCAAGAACTTCGATCACGACATACCTGCTCATGCCCCTCCATGGCAGCGGCTTGATATACTCTTTATAACGGAGTTCGACAAACTTGCCGCTGGCCCTTTCAAGAACATGCGCCAGGCTGTCATTCACCATGCTGAATTCAAATTCGTTGCTCTGAATTGCTCCCGGAGTGGGTGTCTTGAATCCTGTCTGTATCAGCTTGCCCTCCCATGTCTTGAAGATGTATCCCTTTCTTACCAGGTAGTTGAGGTCACCGGCTTTTACACCTTCACCGAATACAAAGTAATGCCGCCACCAGAAAAAAAGAGCGGCAGCAACCAGGAGTATAACAAGGACAATCCTTAGTGTTTTCTTCATTGTCATCAGTTTAAACCGTTCACTATCCGGAGGCATATTCAAATCTGCCCGTGCAATTGATATTATCGCCTGCCGGGCAGATCAGATCTATCTTTAACGGGCACTTTGTCCGGGGTAATTAAGCCTTCTCTTCCTCCTCGTCACGCAGATTATCCCTCACCTCGGCGAATGTTGCCTTCATGGTGTCCCAGATCGAATCGGCACCTTCCTTGATTGACTCCCATGCTTCGCCGCTCGACTCCTTTATATCCTTAAGCTTCGACTTCCCCTCATCCATCTTCATCTCCAGCTTGTCAATGCTCTCCTGATATTTCAGTTTGGTCTCGGCAGTGGCATTCCTGGCCCTTGCTCTCAGACGGTCAATATCAGCCCTCCATTCGTCGAGCTGAGATTCAATTTTCTTCTGGTAGTTCTCTTTCTTTTCCTGGTCTTCCATTTTTCTTTAAGATATTAAAGGTGACTGAATTGCTGTCACAATACACGTCCTCAATAGAGCTTGACGGTGTTCAGCTTGTCAATGAACGACTGAACCACAGACTGCTGTGCATCTATCTTCGCCTTCAGTACATCCTGCTCATTTTCATTTCTGGGTATAGATCTGTCAGCCTGGTTAATTGCTGATCTTGCCTTGTTGATCTTGTTCTCTGATTTGGATATCTCTTTCTGCAGACTCTTGCGCCTCTTCTCCAGCTCTTTGATCTGGGATGCCATGGCATCGCGACCGGCACCCACGGGCATGCTCATCATCTCATTATTCCTGTTGATGATCTCCGTGGAGAGCAGGCCCAGCTCATTGTGCTTGACCTGCAGCTTCTCCTGCTCATTATTGACTGTGCCTCTCTTGTTCTTTGCCGTCTTCTGTGAACGGGCCTTGCTGCTCTGCAGGCTGCTCAGCTCCCTGTTAAGATCGCGCAGTATCTTCTCTTCTGCATCAAGCTGGCCCTTGATAACCTCAATGTATTGTGACTTGGCAAACTCCTTCAGGAAGTTGCGGGCGGCAGTCAGTTGTATATCACCGGAGGCAGGCTCAACATACTGGTCCTTTTTGATCTCTATGCAGGCCAGCAGCCGGCTCAGTGTATCTTCATTGACAATACGGCTGTAGATGTTGACAGGTGTAGGAGAGATCTCCCTTACATAGGCGCCGAAGATCGTCATCTCACCATTCTCGGTCTGCACTTTTGATTTCGTACCCGTCTCCTGTAATTTGATCCAGTTCTTCAGGGTATTGTCAAAATCGGCCTCGGGGATTGTCACATTAAAACCCGGATATAGCCAGTTGCCAATCTGAATGCTGTCTTCCAGCACTTTAATAGGCTTCTGCGACTTCAGGGCCGGCGTCGCCACCATCATGCCGAGGCAGATTATCAGAGTGATTTTTTTCATTGCGGTTTAATTTAGGTCAACTGATAAAGATAAACAATTTCCTTGAAATCTACAACTTATCAGCATCAAATAAAGGCTGATCACTCCCGCTTCACGGCCTCCCCGTCGAGGGCCCTGGCGGCCGCTCTCTCACCCTCGCTGATGATCTCGCCGGCTTTGTAAAAATCGTAGGTACTGAAAGAGTGGCTTGAGATCTCAATCATTATGTCAGTCTCATAATTCTTCAGGGTGAGTGACGCTATCTGTCTGAGCATTATGCCGATGCTTCGGTTGTTGAGATTGAAGAGCCCGATGTCATCCTTCTTGTGGTCCGGAATATGCTTCTCGCTCTTCGACTGTATCTCCCGGACCTTTTTCATGAATTTGTTGTCTTTCTCTTCTTCTTTCTTCTTTTCATTCTCCTCCGGCACCCCTTCATAGGGTATGTCGGCATTGACATTAACGACAGCCAGAAGATCACCTTTTTCGCGTTGTACCCTGTTGATGGGGATAGGATTAACAAGACCGCCGTCAACAAAGTAATCATCACCTATCTGCCAGGGCTGGAAAACGGTGGGGATCGATATCGAAGCACGAATGGCATTAAAGAGACTACCTTCGGTAAATACCTTCTCCTTGCCTTTGATGAAATTGGTTGCAACGGCACAGTAGGGGATGTTCAACTCTTCAATTGACCTCTCGGGCACTATCTCCTTCAGCTTCTCCATGACCTTCTTGCCCTTGACAAAGCCCTTGCTGCTCAGGCTGATGTCGGTAAGCTTAAGTACCTCCATCACATCGAGAGTCCTGACCCACTCCTCAAACTCATCGAGCTGCCCTGCGGCATAGATGGCCCCTACCAATGCCCCCATTGAGGTTCCGGCCACGGAGGTGATATTGTAACCGTGCTGTAAAAGTACCTTTATGGCACCTATATGAGCGAAACCTCTTGCTCCGCCACTTGAAAGGACCAGTGCAACATTCTTTCCCATGATGACAGCCTCTTTTTTAGTTTATATTTTCAACAGTTCCGATGACAGGCGGCCGAAGCAGGCCAGGTTGTCAACACTGGTTCCCGGCGTCACCTCGCATCCGGCAGAGAGGATGGCACGCCCTTCCGCCTCTCTGAAAAACTCAACTGCGCTCATGCGTATTCTCTGCTCGTCGCCGTCCTGCAGGACCGACACCGGGTCACTCTTGCCCGCGAAGACCTGCCTCTCGCCAAGCATTCTCACAGCCTCTGTCACAGGCCCGGTGCGGTGATCTATGTCAATGATGTCAGTGCCGGTGCTGATCACTCCTGGAAGGATGGCTGAGATGTTACCACATATGTGCACCTTGGCAAGTGCTCCCAGGCTGTGAATGTGGTCCACCAGGGCCTTCTCACGGCCCAGGCAGAACTCATCGTAAAGCTCCGGGGAGATAAGTGAACATACAGAATCTCCGATACCTATGCAGTGGGCACCCTCACTGACCTGTGCAGTGATAAATCCCATAGCACTTTCAGTGATGATGTCCAGGGCTTTGTGAACCTCTTCCGGATGCTCGTAGAGATCGGTCATTGCGAGGTTTATATCCCGGATGTCACAGTATTCTGCCAGCGGACCTTCAACCCATCCGCAGATAAACATCTTTCCGGCAGTGATGGCCCTGTATTCCCTGATCTCGGCAGAGCGCTCCCTCAGGCGACTGTGGTCACCCGGCTTCAGAACAGTCATCCTGTCAATGTCACTGATATCTGCAATGGCATATTTCTGCACCATTGGCAGATCATCCTCAGGATAAAGAAGCTTAGTGCCGAAAGCTTCTGCTTCCGCAAAGGCGTCGGACATGGTGTTGACCCAGTCCGACTGAAAATCAGCAGCACACTTTATGTTCGCCATGCATTTGTGCGTGTGGCTGAGACAGAAGTCCCTGTATCTTACCCCTGCATGCTTTGCGGCGAACCGCATGAGAATGGGGTGAAACGGAATGCGGTCCGGCCTGCCGCCTTCAATGAAACAAATCGTTCTCTCCAGTGAGTCCATGGCTTGAATTAATTAACTATACCCCTGCAATCCTGCGCTTATACTCACCCAGCGCCTCATCAAGCCTCTCCCTGGCCGTGGTGTCGCCGGGAACATTGTGACTGGGATGGATATATAACCTCACACCTCTGTCGGCAAGTATCTCTGCCACAGTGGTTATCGTCATCCATACACAGGTGACAAACGCCATCGTGGAGACAGGACCAATCTTGTCGACATGGTTCTTCAGCTTCACTGATGCATCCTCCAGGGGAGCACAGGTGTCTACCACGATGTCGGCCAGGTCAAAGATGGTCTTGCCTGAACTGTGCCTGGTCTTCTTGCCGGCCGCTTCAGCCGCGGAACCGAAGACTACCACCTTCATGCCCCTCTTCTTTGACTCCAGGGCAACGTCAATGTTCACATTGTTGATACCTGAATGCGAGAAGAGCCACATGGTGTCACGCTCATTAAAAGTATAGCCCTTCATGATCTCAACACCGTAACCCTCAACCCTCTCCAGGAATACAAACTGGTGTACTCCCATCTCCCCGGTTATATGTGTGAAGAAGCTCAGAGGTATCTCAATCATGGGATGAAAACCCACAAACCCGCCAATCCGGGGATACATCTCTTCAATGGGAAGTGTGGCATGACCGCAGCCAAATGTGTGAACCCACCGCCCGCACTCAATGGTGTCAGCCATAACTTCGGCAGCCCTGCGTATGTTATCCGTCTGTGTCTCTTCAATACGGGACATTACGTCCCTTGCATTTTTCAGCCATTCCTGTGCCAGCATAGTTTCCGTTTGTGTAAGTGATTATCTGTTTCTAATTAATCTTCCGAATACTGTAGTTGCAATTACAACCATGATTAGCAGTTCCGCAAAGGTGAAGGTTGTGAGATGCCTGATGCCGTAGTTCTCGGCAACGAGCCCCATGGCGTAGTTTACCACCATATTGCCAAGCAGGGCTATCACCAGTACGAAGCTGAAGGCAGTACCTGACAGGTCAGGATACCTGTTGCCAACAAGACCCAGCATGATAGGAAAGCCCGCCGCAAGTCCCGCACCGAGCAGGAAGAGCCCCGCAGCCGCCGGCATCATTGAAAGGCTGAGACTGAACAGCGTCAACGCAACCAGGATAATGATAAAAGAGATGCTTAGCAGCTTCTTCTCTGCCATCTTTCTGAAGAGGCTGCCTATGAGAAGCCTCATGACTGTCATGCCGGCCACATATATGGAGAGTCCTATCAGGGCTGCACTCTGCGGTGCCCCGACACGCTCAATCAGATAAGTGGTGGTCCAGTTGTTTATCAGACCCTCGAAGGCGCTCTGGAAAAACAGAAAGAGGGCTATCAAAATGAGAGTCAAATCTTTTACCAGTGTGCCAACCTGTTTCATCGAGACGCCCTGGGCCTGCTTCGCCGGGGGAAATTTAACCACCAGGAAGAGCAGAGAAGCAGCCAGCGCAAGTAATCCGGCTGCAGCTACAATAGGCTGGAAGTCAAATGATTGTCGCAGGACGCTGAGCAACAGAGGCATTCCCAGTGCACCTATTCCGAAGAAGACGCCAAGAAGACTCAGGTTGGCCCCTTTACCGGTGTCGCTTATGTCGGCCACAACAGCGTTGGTTGCGCCGTTGAGGGCCCCGCCGCCTACACCGAACAGGAAGACGGAAAGAGAGAGTACCCATTTTGAGTGGGTGAAGGCAAGGCCTTCAAACCCAATAAACATCAGCAATGCCGAAGTGGCAAGCAGCGCCCCGTACCCGTGGCGGTCACATACCGGCCCGAACAGGAGGGACCCGATGATGATCCCGACGGGAAGAACCGAGAAGAGAGTACCGGCTTCTACGGCATCGAGGGAGTGCCTTATCCTGAGGTCCGGCAACACTGCCCCGAGAATGATCAATCCTATTCCGAACAGTAGCATACCGAGGCATGCCGACCAGAATACAACTCTTCTGTTGAATGTGCCACTCATCCGTTTTCTTTTTGTATCTCAAGATGTTTCATGGCAAGCCAGGCTGCCCCGAAGATGCCTGCGTCACCAGCCAGGGCAGACAGTTCAAATGTCACCTGCTTGATGCTTATTGGCTGGGCCCACTTCTCAGCCTCCTGCCTGATAGCAGGTATCAGCTCCGATGCCGGACCGAAGACGCCGCCGCCAAAGATTATCTTTTCCGGGTTGAAGATGCTTACCAGGTTAGCAGAGGCCATCCCCCAGTATTCGACTGCCAGATCAATAATACGCGATGCCGGTGCGTCACCCTTTTTCCACGCATTGAACACATCCTGGGTTATTATCTTCCCATGTTCAGACCTGCGCAGGTCTCCTTCGTATTCACTGTGTTTCTGGATGTACTCTGCAGCCTGCCGGGCGATGCCCTCACCAGAGGCATAGCATTCAAAATTACCGCATACCGCATACCTGCTTTCAAACGGACGTGATAGTGCCATCCACCCGACGGCTCCTGCAATGTCATGAGCTCCGTGCAGTATCTCTCCGTTGATGACTATACCGGCACCTATTCCCGTACCCACACCCAGATATATGGCATCGCGGCACCCCTGGGCACTGCCCTTCCATATTTCCCCGGAGATATAGCAAGACCTGTCACTCTCAATCAGAACAGGTACTCCATCAGCCACACCCAGCATCTCCTTCATGAGGGGATAATCATCCCATCCGGGAATATTGGGTGCCCATACCGTACCTCTCTCGCGCCGGCTGATTCCCGGCACCGATATGCCAATAGCCTCCGCAGCGTCACCGTTCTTTCCTGCCCTGGAAAGCATCAGGGCTGCAGTGACGGTAATCAGATGTCCAACATCACTGCCCCTGCGGCTGTCGAGAGCCAGGGTCTCTCTGTCAAGTATATTGCCCTCACGGTCAAAGAGTGCAAAGGCAACCTTCGTTCCTCCAAGATCTATTCCAAGAAGTGCCATCGCTTTAGTTTTTAAATTCCATACTACCGTTCAAAAATACACCTTTTATCTCCACTCTGTCATCCAGCACTATCAGATCGGCCCTGGCACCCGGTGCTATGGTACCGCGGTCATACGCTTTGATGAGCTGAGCCGGATAAAGTGATGCCATTCTCAGCGCCTCATATTTATCTATGCCTGCATGGATGATGCAGTTCCTGACGGCATCGAGCATCGTCAGCCTTGCTCCGGAGAGGGTGCCGTCAGGAAGTGTATAGCGGTCAGACTGCCGTACATGCTGATATGCCCCGTCTTCATTCTCCTCCACGGCGTCAGATACCAGGAAGAGCCTCTCCTTCATGATCTTCTTGGCTATGGCAACCATCTTGTAATCAACATGAATGCCGTCGGCAATGATGCTGGCCCGGGCACTCTCCGACCAGAATACGGCACCCGGAAGACCGGGATCACGATGATGCAACGGAGACATGGCATTGAAGAGATGGGTGGTGCTCTCTATCCCCATTGCGAATCCTTCGGAAGCTTCCCTGAAGGTGGCATTGCTGTGTCCGGCAGCAACGATGATGCCATTATCGTTCAGCAATTTGATTATTGCGGGCGTGCAGACCTCCGGTGCCACGGTCATCATCCTGATGCTCCCGCCGGCTTCGGAAAGCAGCCCGGAAATATGCTCAGCTGTTGGCTTCCGGATGAGATCCCTGGCATGCGCACCTCTCTTTGCCAGGCTTATATACGGACCTTCAAGATGCAGACCCATGACTGCGGAGTGTGGATTTTCAATGACAGTACGGAAGGCATGGCGGTATACCTCTGCATTGTTGGTGGGAAGTGCCAGCAGGAAACCCGTGGTGCCGCTCTCCACGATTGATGAGGCTATAACTGCCAGTGCATGGGGCGTGGGACTGGAGGAAAAGAGAAATCCTCCGCTGCCGGCTATCTGAAGATCAATCAGCCCGGCAGTCACCAGCAAGCCCCTGCAGTCAATTCTCTCAACCTCTCCAGTGACTGTCGCGGGGTCGGTAAAGCCGGTGATCTGTCCTCCTTCTGTCAGCAGTGCCCTGCCGGTCACCAGCTCCCTTCCCGTAAAAAACGTTGCATTGAACAGAAGTTGCTTCATTGCTGTCTCTCTACTGTTTGTGCCTTCCATGATCCTATCATTCAAATATCCTTTTCAGCATGTTCCCCGATATGAACGAGGTTTTTCTGAACCGGGTGACGGCGGCATCGTTGATAACCCTCAGGCGGTCGGCAACATCACCTACTATGAAGAAACCGTAACCGCCCCTGTTTTTGAAGAAGGCGGTGCCGTAAACGCTGAGCCAGGTGCGACCGTCACCAAGTTTCACCGGGGTCAGCTTTTTCCCGAACCTCTTGTATTCGGGCGCAAATATCCTGAAAATTTTCCCGATATCACTTACACTTGATATATGATGACCGCAATTGTCACATCGGCAGGCCGAAAAATAGCTGTTTCTGAATAGCACCTTTGGGGCTGCGGATTTGCAGTAGGGACACTCCAGCTCCGCCACCGCCTCACCGGTGGGATGATCGAACAGCTCAGTGAACCGGGGCCTGAAAGGAGATATGATGTTCGTGTACTGGATGATCTTCAACGATTGATTGATTATCAGGTAAAGATAGATTAGCAGCAGGAAGTTGAGGTAGGGGCTGAAGGCCAGTGCGTCAAAGATACCGTGAAGAATGCTGGCAGTGAGAAGGGCGCCGATAACTATCCTGACTGGCCGCTTCTCCATCTTGTGCCTGTACCAGGCATAACCGACGATAACACTGAAGGAGATATGGGCAGGAGTGCTTATGAAAACCCTGTAGAAGAGAAGATACTGGCTGTTTTCCCCGGAGTTTGCATAAAAGTAGTTTTCAATGATGGAGAAGCCCAGTGCCACACAGGCCATGTATATGATGCCGTCAGTGAGCTCGTTGAATTGCCTCCTGATAAGACCGTAGACAATGATCAGGCCGACGAGCTTGGCAAACTCCTCCGCAGGCCCGATGAACAGGAATGAGCCGATGGTTGTGCCAATCGCACTTTCATCAATGCCAACGAGCCTGAGGATCTCGTAGATACCAAGGGCCACGAAGACCGAGGAAGCCCCGCCGGCAAAAAAGGCCCACAGCATTGCCAGAAAGGTCTCTTTCTCGTAAATGTCAAAACTCCTGATCCATGCTATGATGACAAGGCCTATTATGGCTGAGAGGAAAATGCTGAGATGAATGAAGCTCATAGGTTTTGGAAATGTGTCACTTTCTTTTCTTAAGGCTGCCGGTGGTAAAGGTTGTATCAGGGTAATATTATCTCAAAGAATTTGCTCTCCAGCGGACCGATCTTCGCAGAAGAACCGGCAACAGGAGTGCCGGTTACATCCACCTCTCTCAAGGTCAGAGGGGCGCCCGTAAATCCGTTGGTAAGGGAGAGTACTCTCTCTTCCCCGCCTGTCTCTCTAAGCTGAATGAAAACAGATTTTCCATCAGCGTCAGGCCTGGCATTTACAAGGATAACACTTGAGGGCCATCCCTCAATGAATGAGCCTTTCCACCTCTCATCACCCTGACCGGCCCCGGGTAGTATACGTGTCAGCACCGGAACCCTGGCGCCCCAGCCGAACCTGGTCGCAAAAATATCGCTGTTGTCATTCGAAGAGGTGAGGTAGTAACTCCAGGAGTGACCGCCACGCTGGTCAGCGTTGAAATTGGTGACCCAGTAGTTGTTCATCGGCCACGAATAGATGTGCGTGGTCTGCGGTAGAGCCCCCTCCCGGTACCTCCCGGTATTTATGGCTCCGAACTGCATCAGGGGCATCTCGCCGGAACCCATAACGACCTGCATCTGGTCATTGCGCACTGCGGTGAAATTCTGGACCGTATACCAGTCGTTTGAGGATCCGGGTATCTGATCGGTGCCTGTCCTGATCACTCCCCCTGCCACTTCCGTGAAATGTATGCCGTTTTCAACGACGAAGGGGAACGCTATGTAGAAGCTTTCAGGGTCGGTGATGCTCTTTTTTGTTATCGAACACGAGAGATCTATCCGTTTGCAGTTATTGAAAAGCCTGATTTCAAAAGAGTAACCCCGCGGTCCGATTGCTGTCTCACTCTCTCCGTAGAACCTGATGCTGTTCCAGACTTCACCGCCTGACCTCGAATCAAACCATACTGTATCCAGAGATAACCTGCGGTAGTCATTCAGAACCTTGTTCTCCATCTGTGACCTGTTGCCAAGCTGCTCAAGGATGAACTCTCCCATGGCATGCTGTGCCCCTGTGTCAACGAGCTCTCTCGAAAGTTCCTTGTCATATATGGATTTGATAATTCCCGAAGAATTGTCTGTCACGATCCTGTACCATCTGTTCTCCAGAATATTGTCACGGTGAGACGGCACTGACACAATCTCCTCATGTTGAGGCAGTGATGGCACTGTCTCTTCCGGCTCCGGCCTGATGAGGTACTTTTTATAACCGAATGCAGGCAGGTCACTGACCCATACGGCCCAGTAACTTCCATCAGATCTTGATGACAATGGCTGCGATGCCATCCGGTTGCCATCATGGTCATAGATGCCGGCCCTCATACCGCGGGGTACTATCTGATGATCAATATATACCGTTGCCAGCGCTGACCTCTTCCAGCTGAGGGTGTTGAAGACAACCAGGGAGGGCTCTTGCTCCCTTTCGAACATACTCTGCAGCAGACCCATGGCTGCCTCTCCCAGCGAGGCGGTCCTGCGGACGGCCTCCCAGGCATAAGACTCCTTCAGTGCTCTCTGCTCCATGGTTGGCTGGCTGTAGGGCTCGCGTACGCTCTCCGAATATCCTGTGGTATGCTCGGTATAAAACAGCAGGGCTTCATTTGCCAGGGCACTCTTCTCCGCTGACTCCTCCGGCAGCGTCATACCCGCAACAGCAGCCATTGACAACCCTCCGGTATTTGCCATAAGCTGCACCGCCGCATTGCGTGTCGCCGCCACCTCCCGTGCCGAGGCCCCGAACCCGTCGGTCCACCAGTCAGGCCATGCCCCGCGAATGACAGGGAACTGGTCGCCGTGGCCTCTCTCCATCTGTGTGAAAAATGATTCTGCGGTTGAAGTGGTAAGCTTCGGCCACTCAAAAATATCATTCCATTGCAGGATCATCTCACTCATGGAGGTCGATGGCGGTGAGTTGTCAGTCAGATAGCCGGAGTGCTGTATCGCCATCCTCTCATAAGGGTAACCCTTAGCTTCGAGGCTGATAAGATAGTTCAGCAGGTTATTCTTGAACTTGTCAATGTCACCCGACTGTACTTCCATTACCGTATTGCCGGTCATGTAATGCTCTGCCCTGAATGCTAGCATCCGCTTTCCTGAAGGTGATTCCCACCAGAAGAGGGTGGGCCTGTCAAAACATATGAGGGCACGATGGCCGTGAGTCCCCATGTTCAGGTATTTCACCCCCAGTCCGTCATAGAAGTCATTGAGACACCATCCTATGCCGTTAACGTCGTTCTGCATCGCCACCGTGACAGGGATACCCTGTTCCTTTATTCTGCCCACAGCCTGAAGTGAGGCAGCAAGTATCTGCTCATCAGGTAGTTCGTCAAAATTGAAGTACATGCCGGTGACCTCGATCCTTCCTTCCCGGATTCGCTGAATAAGCCTCTCTCTCTGCTCCTGCGGCCTGCACCTCAGGTATTCATCGACGGGCCAGCTGGCTTCGCAGGTCCAGCGGAACATGGCATTGTCAGGATAACTGTCGGTGGCATCACAGTAATCGAGGGCATAGTCTATGTACCGGAGATGCTCGGCCAGTATCTCGTTCTGCGGCCTGGTGTAGCCTATATCGGTATGGGCATGCTGGATGAAACTGATATGCCATTTTCTAACGGGCTCCAGGGTGACAGTCCGGGCTGCAGAGAAATCAGCGGCAACGATTTTCAATCTGGTCACCCTGGGCTTCTTAACCGCGGGAAGTCCGAGGTTGACTGCGTTATAACCGAAACTGAGCATGGTTTTTTTAATCAGTTTCCCGTTTGCATAGATATTGGCTTCAGTTTCGTCGCCGAAGTAAAATATGGCTGCCTCTACCAGCTGCAGTGGATTGCCCTGGTTCCTGAGCATGGCAGGAAAGGCGTTGAGGGTAACGCCTGTCTCCACGGGCTTGCGGTATGTCATATACCAGGAACTTAGATTTGAGGCGCTGCCCGTGACCCTGATCTTCAGAGGTTTTCCGACGGACACCCTGTCAGCTGGTATGCGCAGTATCATGTACCCGTGGTGGTCTCCGTGCTGGTCTGTCATGATAGCCCTGAAACTCAGCATCGCTCCCCCGCTGCCTTCAATATCCCATGATCTGCGGCCGTCAGTAAAAAAGGAGAGAGAGTGCTCTCCGTTCACTTCGAGATCCATTCCGGCAGTTCCCGGCCCTGAGCCCAGGGCAGCTATCCATACAAGAGCGACATATTTTTTATCGTTTTTTTCAGGGACGGTAGCGGTTTCCCACTCCATCATATCCTTACCGCCGGTAGCCCTGACAAGAATGCTCTCACGGAGCCCCGGGATGCATGAATGGTACTCAAAGTCAGTACCTGACAGTTTGCGGGCAAATCCGTTTACTATCCGGTCATCGGGGGTGAAAAACGACTGACCCTTCAGGGCGGGAGCGGTGACACCAAGGATAATGGTGATAAGCAATAGAAATCTCCTCATGGTCATTACTTTCATAATATTTCACGAAAATTCATTCACGTTTTGCCTTTTCAGGATAATTCACTACAGTGTGGTTTTATAGGTATCTTCTCCTGGTGATTTTCATTGTTCTCTCCTCAGGTTCAGATCGTGAAAGTCATAACTGAAGTCGGTGAGAGGGGAGACCGCCTCCATCCTTATACTCTCCGGAGTGCCCTCCCTGTCAAGTGAGAAGATCACAAAGGCATCAGCATCAAAGGTTCTCTCATCCCACCGGACAATAAATGTATTGCCGATGTAGTGGAACATATCGCCCCTCAGCCTGGGCGACCTGACCGCATTGAACCTCAACCTGCCCCCGGACTCCGCGATGATGATGTCACCAAACCACGGGTCGGTGTATCTGCCGGTGTAAAGGGAGTTGTTAACCTGACTGCCTGCCATTGAGTGCTGCGCCTCCACCTTTGCCCACACCTGCTCCGTGATCTTCGCAGCTTCTTCGCGGTCTCTGAGGAGGCTCTTCTTCAGCGCTTCCACCCGGTCAACACCCCTGATGCCAAGATACCCGTCTACAATGGAATATGTGATGGCTTCATAAGCTTCAGTGACCTGCTGATTGGTAAGGACAATGATCCCGAGATTCAGCTCCGGGAGCATGGTCACCCTGGTCACAATGCCGGTATGAGTGCCGGTGTGAAAAACCTGTAAGAAACCGTTAATGTCTGTCATGTTCCAGCCAAGACCGTAGACTGAGAAGTGGCTTTTATATGGCCCGTTCCCGGACAAGGACTTAATCGTCTGCGGAGACCACATCTCCATGTGTACCTCCTCTGAAAAAATCTGCTTTTCAAGGCTTGGCCCGTACCTTCCCCGGTTTAGCTGACAGATGACCCATTTGCTCAGGTCGCTGATGTTGCTGTAAATGCCGCCTGAGGAATTGTGGAGCCTGTTTTCCTGTTTGGGAGCTACCTGGAGAACATCGTCTACCGGAACATGCGCATCGATGATGTTGGATCTGTCGCGTAACCCTCTGAATGATGCTGATGAGCCGGTCATACCAAGCGGGTGCATGATCCGTGTTTCCACAAACGCTTCCCAGCTAATTCCAGAGATTCTCTCAACAACCTCACCGGCAACAACATAGAGAAGATTGTCATAGTCATACCTGGTTCTGAATGGTGAGGCCTGCCTCAAATGCCTGAGGTTAATAATAATATCCTCAGCGGTGAACATTGCCGAGTCGGGCCACATCATCAGGTCGCCGGCGCCGAGTCCAAGCCCGCTGCGGTGGGTGAGGAGGTCCCTGATACGGAAGTCCTCCGTAACATAAGAATCGTAGAGCCTGAACTCCGGGACGATCTCTATAACCCTGGAATCCCAGTTCAGCTTTCCTTCGTCGATCAGGATGCCCAGGGCTGCCGTGGTGAAGGCTTTGGTGTTTGAGGCGATGGCAAACAAAGTATTCTCATCGGTCTTTTCGCCGGTGGCGATCGACCTGACACCGTATCCTTTCATATGTAGCACTTCACCATCCTTGACCACGGCCACGGCAATGCCTGGTACGTTGAATTCCTGCCGCACTCTCTCCGTGAGCCTGTCAATCTTTTTGGACGAGAGAGGCTGCGCAAGCGAAATGAGCGAGCATAGAATTATCAGGCAGGTGAAAAGCAGTTTCTTCATCGGCTGGCACTCTGTTTATAGTCAGTTTTTCTTTCTTGTAAAGAAGAGGTCGTGGAAATCATAGCTGAAATCGGTCAGCGGCGAGATGGCTTCCATACGTATCTCTGAGGGCCTGCCCTCCCTGTCAAGGGTGAATATCGCCCAGGCATCGGCATCCATAGATCTGTCGTCCCATTTGACTATGAAGGTGTTAGCTGTGTACCAGTACATGTCACCTCTCAGTTTGGGCGACCGGACTGAGCTGAACCTCATCCTGCCCCCGGCCTCCGATATTACGATCTCTCCCAGCCAGTTGTCGCTGTACTGACCGGCATAGGGTGCGGTGTCAATGCTCTCTGTTCCGGTGGCACGCTGTTTCTCTATCCGTGCCCACACCTCATCGGTGATCTTCCCTGCCTCAGCCTCTCTTCTGCTGACATTATCGCCCAATAGTCTGACCCAGTCGTTGCCTTTGATACCGAAGTATCCGTCCAGGATGGAGTTGGTAATCGCCGTGAAGGCACTTCCTGCCTGCTGATTGGTAAATACAATAATTCCCAGTTTCATTTCCGGGATCAGCGTCACCTGTGTCACGATGCCCGACAGCCCCCCGGTATGGGAGGCCTGGAGGTATCCGCTTACATCGGTTAGGCGCCAGCCAAGGCCGTAGCCCGCAAAGTGACTTCTGTAAGGCCCGGGTGACCTGACAGGTATTATGGTCTGTGGTGTCCACATCTCCCTGTGAACACCCTCCGAGAAGATTTGCTTCTCAAGCTCAGGACCGAATTTGCCGCGGTTCATCTGCATGATGACCCACCTGCTCATATCGGCCACGCTGCTCCAGATGCCCCCGGCCGGGTTCATCAGGTCACTTTCATACCTGGAAACGACCTGCAGAACACCCTCAACCGGTACATGTGCATCGATGATGTTTGACTTATCTTTTATTCTTCCGAGTGAGGCAGCTGACCTGTTCATTCCCAGTGGCCCCATGATCCTCTCCTCAATGAACTGTTCCCAGCTCTGCCCTGAAACTCTCGCAACCACCTCTCCTGCAACAATATATAGAAGGTTGTCATAATCGTACTTCGTGCGGAACGGAGAGACCTGCTTCAGGTACCTGAGATTGTGGATTATATCATCTCTTGTGAAGGACGAGGAGTCGGGCCAGAGCATAAGGTCCCCGGCACCGAGACCCATGCCGCTGCGGTGGGTCAGCAGATCCTTTATGTTGAAATCTTCGGTGACATATGAGTTGTAGAGCCTGAACTCCGGAATGATGTCAATGACCTTTGTCTCCCAGGTCAGCTTCCCCTCATCAACAAGTATCGCCAGGGCAGCTGCGGTAAATGCCTTGGAGTTGGAGGCTATCCCGAAAAGCGTGTTCTCGTCCGTCCTGCTCCCGGTGGCAATTGAGCTGATGCCGTATCCTTTCATGTGTATCACCTCATCATCTTTGACCACAGCCACAGCTATGCCTGGAACGTTGAACTCCTGCATGGTCATCTCCACCAGTTTGTCGATATCCTTTGTGGCCAGGGGCTGCGACCAGAGAACGCTGCAGGCCAGCATCAGGAAGGCAAGTAAAATGATCTTCTTCATCTGTTTTAATGTTTGAACCGAGCCAATAAACTTACATAAAATCGTGCGATTTTGCTCCGGCAAATGGAAATCGCGCACATTTTTCAAAGAGTTGCAGCACTGGTGCGATTTCAATCCAACTTTGATTTACTGTTACCTGCAGAGGAGTATCGTCAGATTCCTGAAGCAGGCCAACACGGGAGAAAACAGCTGCCCGGTTGTCTCAACTGTTTCTGATATATACGATTATATTGCTATTTATCAGACTTTTATCTGTTTGGTCGATGACCTTCCTTTTTCTAAGGTCATACCTGTCACCCTGCCTGAGCAGGTAAAAGAGAAAATCCTTTTCCGGCAGGATCTTCAGGTCACTGCCCTCGCGCGACCAGAATGAACCGTCGTATATAAGAACATAGCTGGCACCTATCACCTCCATGGTGTCTCTCTGCACAACCACGGCCGTATTTTCATCTATTCCTATCCCCAGCAACTCAGGGTGTTCACGCAGGATACCGTACATGTCGAACTGCCTGTTTCTCGCCAGCACATGCTGATCGATTGCGATATTGCTAATGTAGCCGAACCCCTCCTGGTGGTCTCCCATCATCACCTGGTTGTTTTCCGTATCACCCCTGGCAAGGAAGGATCCCTGGATCGTCGCACCGGCTGAGGAGCCTCCGATAACACCTCCCCGCTCAAGCACACGCCTGAAAAGCTCTTCGGTCAGCGTACCTTTATAGGAATCGACCAGCCGCCACTGACGTCCTCCACCGAACCACACACCCGTTGCATCAAGAAGGGGAGCGGTAAATACTTCACTGTTGGCCGTATCACGGCTGTCAGTGTGCAGCACGGTGACATTACCTGCACCGCGTGACCTTAGAAAATCAGCTGCACTGTCAGAATAACTCTCGGCTCCGGCGGCCGTGGGTATGAATACTATCCTGGCATCCTCTCCTCCGGCAAGTGATATGAAGCGCTTTATTATCGTATCCGACAGCCTGCCGCCGCCGGCGATGACGAGAGTGCCCGATGTGGGCCCGGATGTAATTTTACCTGCCGGTGCGACCTGTGACAGAAGTGGCTTCGCAGTAAGGAGACAAAGAATTAATGCCGTTACCAGCACATAGCTGTTCATGAACCTGAGGTTATTCATCGTAACACAGTTTTTTTATCTGAGCTAAAAGTATGACTTTTTCCTTTGAGAATCAGAGGGCATATTTTGCCTGATTTCATCAAATCTTCATAATTCATTTATAAACTTTACACTGTCAATGGTGGGTAGCTCCTATTACGAGCGCCTGCCACGGCAACGATACAGGAAGCAGCGAAAGCTTCTATCTATCTTTCTTTCCACAAGTCCGTTTTAATGCGATGAAGACTGCCGGCGCCCCAACCCGGCGGTCTTCTCATTTATTGGCTTAAGCCATGCATTATTTCACGGTGACATTTTATCAGCCGTTACTGGCTAACGTTTTCATTTTCCTGGTATTTTTTGCTGCGTAACATAATTTTTACCGTGGCAGCCACGATCAGCACCTCACCGGCAATGAAAAGAAACCATCTGTATCTGTCAGGAATATAACTTGTTACTAATGTCGCCAGCTCCTCTCCAGCTTCCGGGGAGCTTCCACGGGCAAGCACGCCGCTTTCGAAAATCAGCCTGGAGAAATCGATCAGATATGTGTAGAGAATAATCAGTGCACCTCCGAATATGAGAATCCAGTCAGTGAGCCGTACCTTAACGCAGAAACCGTCCTCCTCTCTTGCCACCAGGAGCATTGCCATCAAGATCATGGTCACTGAATTCAGTGACGGGGCAAGCACCGGCCCAAGCCAGGAGACCGGTATTAGAAAAAGCAGGTCCCAGGTGAGGAGGGAGGCAGGCCAGCCGATCAGCAGCTTAAGGGCAACGTAATAGGTAAGGTCCCATACACCGAAGGCGAACAGCGCATACCAGAGCCGCTGCAGATTGTTTCTTCCGGTGATGATCCCAACACCGGCAAGCATCACCAGCGTGGCGATCTCCCTTATCCATTCAATGGTGACAAGATCAGGAGACATGAGCTTCAGGGGAAAACTGAAACCTCCGGGGTAGTAGAGCTCCCTGAGGTAAACCACTACAATCGCCTCCAGGAATCCCATGGCAATCGCGAAAACGGCGAGCCAGAGAAACCGTAACCGGTAGCTGAGGTAGCTGCTTTTCATTTCATGACATAGTGAACTTGTAATTTACAAAATATAGGGGAAAACTGCTTTTCTTTCTCCGGGATAATCGGGAAAATGGTTTTTGTACCACCTGTGGTGCGAGAGCGCCCTGGGAACGAGGTTGCAGAATGTCCAGACAAAGAAGGAAAAGGCGGGCAACGACCAGCAGAGAAGGGCATATCCGCCCCATTCCACTATCTCTCCCAGAAAGTTGGGACAGCTCACCTTCTCAAACATCCCTCCCCTGGGTATCTGGTATCCGTTGCTCCGGTTTTTTCTCAGATGGATAAGCTTCTCATCAGATGAAACATTTATCACCATACCAGCTGTGAATACCATCAGGCCACCAATAAATCGGGGATCGGAAAGCCATTCGGTGTTGAAATGCATATGCATTGACCCGGTATAATATCCCAGGAACCCGGCATTGACAAAATTGAAGAAGACTGCCATAATTGCCACCGCCAGTGGCATTACTTTCCCTTTGGTTCGGATCCTTACAGGATAAATGATTGCCCGGTTGAAGTAATGAAGCAGGTACAGCCCGGCGACAATCCATACCGTGACACTCTTCGGTGCATCTCCTGTGACAACCAGCAGAATAAAGATCAGCGGTGCGGGTATCTCCATGATGATCCAGCCCAGCCTGTCAGGGATGGTCACTCCCCATGTCCTTTTAGAGTGCCTGCCATATGGGGCTGTCACAAAAAGGAGCACCAGAAAGATAATCAGCGCTGCGGCTGTCCAGAGCCAGACCAGAAGGTCAAATGTTGATTTTTCCATCAGATGTAGTTGTTTTCCCGGAACCACCGGATAGTGTCTGCCATAGTCTCCTCAAAGGGACGGGAACTGTATCCGAGGTCCCTTGTTGCCTTTGCTGAAGAGATGTTCCTGTGGCTCTCTTTCAAAGTTTCCAGCGACATTGAGGTATAGAGAGGTACACTTCCTGTGACATTGGCATGCAAATTCAGTACTACGGCCCCAATATGTGCCAGCCACCACGGTAAAGTCAGCCGGGGTGCCTTATGTCCACCCAGTTGCCCGACTGCGTTTGCCATATCTTTGAGACTTTGCCAGCTTCCGGAAAGAAGGTAGCACTCTCCCGGCACCCCCCGATCAATTGCATTGATGGCAGCAGAACATACATCCCTGACATCTACCCAGTCATACCCTCCGGGTATCAGGCTTGGATTCTGTCCTTTGTAAAACCTGATTACGGCATTACCGAGCAGGGAAGGTTGAAAATCATTTGGCCCCAATATGGCGGTTGGATTAAGAACTACCACCTCCAGGTCGGCTGATGAGGCTTCTGTCATTGTCTTTTGTCCAAGCGCCTTTGAACGGTTATAGGAAACAGCACTGCTAAGTTCAAGATCCCTGCACTCGTCAAGTACTTCCTCAAAGGGCTCCTGTCTGAATGCATGTATTGAGCTGAAATGAATTATTCTCCTGACACCTGCATATCTCGCCGCATTGAGAAGAGTCTCGCAGCTTCCGGCATTTACAGCCATGCATCTCTGGTCTTTATGCCTTATGCTTATGCAGGCTGCAAGGTGGAACACCACAGAGCATCCTTCACATAGCTTTCTCAGGTCAGCCTCGCAATTCACACTGCCTGGGATAAATTCAATATCCAGGTCTTCCAGTCCTTTTTTGCTATTGTGTATCAGTACTCTGACAAGGTGTCCCTGATCAAGGAGCATCCTGCAAAGGTTTGTGCCTACGTGTCCGGAGGCACCGGTAACTGCAACTTTTATCATAGGCCAGAAATCCAGTCAAAAGTAATTATCATTTTGACATTTGAATACCATTCCTATGAAACAAACCAGCGCGATGAACCAAATCAGTGATTATTCTGGATGAATTTTAAGGAGGCCTTTTTATTTATATGGCCGAAGATGGTTGCATGGAACCTCGAGAAAAATATATATTATACTGTGATCCGTTTTATCATGCCCCTGAAAATCAGCTCATGAAATGGCATTACCGAGTACCAGTAAAGGCGCCCTTTCAGCCCCAGCGGCCTGAAGGTGGCAGTCTGCACGAGTATCTCATCTTCTATTTTCCACTCCAGCCACGCCTCCCCCGGCAGCTTCATCTCAGCGTAGAGCAACAGCCTCTTCTCCTCCCGGTCAGCATAGAGAACCCGCCAGAAATCAAGTGAGTCTCCGGGTGATATCTCACTGCTGTTCTTTCTTCCCCTGCGCAGTCCCACCCCTCCCGAGAGCTTGTCAAGGAATCCTCTCAGACCCCAGAGCCAGTTGGCATAGTACCATCCGGTTTTTCCGCCAATTGACCATATCCTGTCAAGTACTGCCTGCTCATCGGTCACCTTTCTCCTCCTGATGTCATGAAAACAGCCGAAGACCGGCACCCTCACAAGATCAGAGAGGCCTCTCTCAAGCAGGGGCAGTGAAAGGGCATCGGTCCAGCTCGATGGCACCGTCTGTTGTTCTATACGGTCAAAGGCATTCCTGACAGCCTCATCATACCCCATGAGACTGATCCCCAGCCTCTCGTGAAGGTCGTTCTCCCTGCATATCACTTCCACCTTCATGCTGTCAACAAGATTGACGGCCAGCTTGTATGAGGTGGAGGTGACAAAATAGAGCCAGTACGATGAGAGCTTTGGTGTCATTACCGGTACGACCCATATCTTTCGCCTGAGGTTCCTGACGGCGGCAAATCTCAGGAGCATCTCCTTGTAGGTGAGAATGTCCGGCCCACCGATGTCATAGTTGCTGTCAAATGCATCTTCTCTGAGCAGTACCCCGCTGAGATATTCAATAACGTTCTGAACTGCGATGGGCTGCGACCTGGTTTTAAGCCACCTCGGGGCCACCATCAGAGGGAGCTTCTCGACAAGGTCACGTATTATCTCAAACGATGCGCTGCCACTGCCAAGAATGATACCCGCCCTGAGTGTCGTCAGATGGTATGAGCCCCTCGAAAGCTCATCCTCCACGGTCTTACGCGATCCGAGATGTTTTGACAGAGTCGCAGTGTTGACAATACCGCTGAGATATATTACCTGTTTCACCCGCGTAACGTTTAGCCTCTCCCTGAAATTAACAGCAGACTCCTTCTCCATCTTGTCAAATTCACCAACAGTGGTTGACATTGAATGTATCAGATAATAGGCAGCATCGATATCTTCGGGTATCACCGAAAGAGTGCCGCTGTCAAGAAAGTTGACCGTGATCACGCTCAGGCGGTCAGTCCTGAACCTTGATGTGTCAAACCTGGCGGCATCGCGTACACAACAGATGACCTCATGCCCTTCGGCAAGAAGTGCCGGTAGCAGCCTCCTGGCTATATATCCGGTTGCGCCGGTGAGAAGAACTCTCATACTGCCACTTGTTTCAGAACGTTAGCCCTTACCTTTAAAATGCTCCCCACACAGGTTTGTGTTTTTATTACTTTTGTCTGAGAATTTAATGCTTTTATGGTTTAATCCTTTTATCATGAACAATCTTTTGACCAACGTACTAATTTATTTGACATTCATTTCATTGATCTCCTGTTCGGGACCAGACAACGGATCTCAGCCGGCGGAACAGAAAGTGATACTCTTTGCCGAATTGATGCACGAGGTGAACAGCTTCTCACCTGTTATTACCACAGAACGTAACTTTAAGGCTGACCACCTCTTTTACGGTGACGATGTCATCACATCTGCCATCGAGGAGGATAAGCAGCTAGCCGGCTTCCTCTCAGCGGTTGAAAAGACCGGCATGGGGAGGGTGAAGACGATACCTGTGGTGCAGGCCAAGTCTCTTTCAGGCGGCCCCGTCGATAGCGTTTTTTACGTAAAAATCAAAAACCTGATCCTTGATGAAATACAGAAGCAGGAGAGGGTTGACGGCATATACCTTTCACTGCACGGCGCAATGGGTGTTCAGGGTATGTTCGACCCCGAGGGTGATCTGATAGCAGCTGTCAGGGAGACAGCCGGCCCTACGACAGTCATAGCCGTGAGTTTCGACCTGCATGCCAACGTCACAGCGCGCAGGGCTGAAAATGCCGATATCATTGTCGGATACCACACCAACCCCCACCGCGATCATTTCAAGACTGCATACCGCACAGGCGACCTGCTGATACGTACTGTGATGGGCGAGATTGAGCCGGTAATGGTGGTCAACAAGATGAAGCTTCTCAAGGGTGGCGGTATCAATGTCGATTTCCTTCAGCCGTTCCGCCCAATATTCGCAAGAATGAAGAAGATGGAGAAACAGGATGATGTTCTCACTGTCTCCTTCTTCCCGGTACATATATGGATAGATGAGCCGGAGCTGGGCTACAGCACCATCGCCATCACTGACGGTAACCGCGACCTGGCCGGGAAACTCGCCGATGAGATCTCCGACATGGCCTGGGCTGTGCGCGATGTGCCGCAGCCTGAAGGTAACAGCCCCGAAGAGGCTGTAGCCATTGCCCGCGACAAGAAGCTGGCACGCTCACTCGGGACAGTAGTCTTCTGCGATGTCGCCGACGCACCCTCGGCAGGGACACCGGGAGAGAGCACCTGGATACTCAGGGCGCTGACGGAACAGGGCAGCGACATGACCTCATACGTCTCCGTACGCGATGCCATGGCAGCCGAAGAAGCATGGCAAAATAACGTTGGCGATGAGATAACACTGTCTGTGGGAGGTAAGATTGATACGGTATACAACGAACCTTATACCTACACCGGCATCGTGACCAGCAAACAGGAGACCTCCTTCGGAAAGACGGTCATCGTCAGGCATGACGGTGTACACCTCATACTCTCAGAACTGCCCATGGCTCTCAAGGAACCCGGTGATTTCAGGGAACTTGGACTCTCAGTCTGGAAGGCCGACATCGTCGCTGTCAAAAACCTCTTTCCGTTCAGGTATAACTACCTGCTCTACAACAGGAAGACTGTCAATGTCATGTCTCCCGGTTTCAGCAGCATAGACCCCTTCGCACTTAAGTACGTGAATATTCCGCGGCCGATATACCCGCTTGACAAAATTGAGAGCTGGAGATAGCAGAATCTTCAGACCGGATTCTGACAGATAATCAGCGCCAATTCAAAGGATGAAAGGGATCAGTCTTTTCGTTTTGCCCATGTATTCACGGTAACTGTCTCCGAAGTGTCTTATGCACAGCGTCTCATCACGCCGTGCGGTAACCCACAGCAACCATGATGAGAGCAGGACTACAGGCAACGAGGCCAGCATCGGTTGCTTTAACCAGATCCCCCATGCCAGAAAGAGAAGCGACGAATACATGGGATGCCTGATATACCTGAATATGCCGGTGGTAACAAGCTCTGTCGTCTTCTCAAACCTGAAAAGCTTTTCATCAACCCTGACTACACCGGACTTCCTGGCTTTTCTTAAACGCAGGGCTCCCTCAATCACAAACCAGAGAGAGACGAAAAGCAGAATCCATGATACTATCTGTCTATATGATAATGGTTCCCTGAACCAATGCTCATAGTTAATGACGAAGAGTGCAATGACAGACTCCCAGCTGAAAAAGCGGGTGAAGCCGTGACTGCTGCTGTCAAGCAGGCTCTGCCTGGAGATGTATATGATCGGTACACTCAGGGCGATAAATAAAATTATCTTATCCATTTCAGGTCACTGTCAAATTGATATGTTTCACCTTTTTGTGTTTCCATGGTGACAATACTCCCGCGATAAACCATCTTAAGTGGTGCTCCGGATAACGACTGCACACTGATTAAGGAAGCCATGCCCTTATGCCACTCCATGCTGACCTCAAAATTACCCCTGGCCTTCAGCCCGGTGACCTTTCCCTCCGGCCACGTGTCGGGCAGCGCGGGCAGGATTCGTATCACACCGTTGTGGCTCTGTAAAAGCATCTCTGCAATGCCTGCCGTTCCCCCGAAGTTGCCGTCTATCTGGAACGGAGGATGAGTGTCAAATAGATTTGGCAGGGTCGACTTCTCAAGCAGGAGCCTCAGGTGACTGTAACTCTCATTGCCGTCAAGCAGACGGGCGTAGAAGTTGATGATCCATGCCCTGCTCCAGCCGGTATGACCTCCGCCGTGAGCCATTCTTCTCTCCAGCGTACGGCGCGCTGCAGCAAAAAGCTCAGCTCTCTCCGGGGTGATCTGAGTGCCCGGATGGAGCCCAAAGAGGTGCGACATGTGCCTGTGACCCGGCTCAGCCTCCTCGTATTCCTCTATCCATTCCATGATGGTGCCGTTCGAGGCGACCCTGTCAGGTGGCAGTCTCTCAATTATCAGATCCAGGCTGTCAGCCCACTCTTTGTCAATGCCAAGAATGCGCGAAGCCCTCTGGCAGTTGCCGAGAACCTCCCGGATGATCTGGTTGTCCATCGTTGGCCCGTAGGTTAGTTTGAACTCCTTTCCTGAGAGAGGGTCAATGTAGCTGTTCTCCGGCGAGTAGGAGGGGACCGTCACCAGCCGGCCCTCTTTATCCTCAACAAGAAAACCGGTAATAAATTCTGCGGCACCCTTCATCACGGGGTACGCCCTCTCACTAAGATAAGCTGTGTCGAGAGTAAATTCATAGTGTTCCCAGAGGGGCAATGTCATCCAGGCACCCCCCAGCGGGAACATCCCCCAATAGACTCCATCAAGCACTGCAGTCTTGCCGAAGGGGTCTGTTGTATGATGCAAAGTCCACCCCTTCGCACCGTACATCTCACGTGCTGTGACACTGCCGGGGACCGTCAGTTCCTCAATGAATCCGGCAAGCGGCATCACGGTTTCACCAAGGTTGCAGACCTCTGCCGGCCAGTAGTTCATCTGCAGGTTTATGTTGGTGTGGTAGTCTGAGTTCCACGGTGCAAGCATATCCTTGTTCCATATCCCCTGCAGGTTGGCAGGTAACTGCGCCGGGGGGCGCGACGATCCCATCAGCAGATACCTTCCGTACTGGAAATATGTGGCTATCAGACCCGGGTCATCACCTCCTGCCCTGAATCTTCTCAGCCGCTCATCAGTGGGTATTGAGTCAGCAGAAGGGTGGCCGCCGAGCGTCAGGCTCACACGATTGAATTTGTCCGAGTGCTCAGTGATGTGAGACTCTCTCAGCAGCTTGAACGATTTCCACGATGCGGCGCTGATGGCATCCATGCAACGCCTTTGCGGGTCTATTGAACGGTCAAGGTTGAGAAGGTCTATGTTGTAATCGGTATATGCATTGAAAAAGAGCACCATCTCACTGCCGCCCGAATATTGGAGTACCGTATCAGCAGGAGTGAGCGTGCCGTCACAGCTCATCACCATCAGTGAGGCGAAGAACTTCATATGCTCTCCTGCAGGCCCCTTCGAAGGATCCTCTGCGTCTATCACCTGGCCCGCCATATCGATGCGATTCTCGGTCACTGTGATCACTGCATCCTGCGACCGGGAGAGTGAGAGAGACATGTCAAGGCCTCCCGTCCGTTCCGACTTCATTGAAATGACCATGATATCATCGGGAGCGGAGGCGTAGACCTCATATTCGATCTTGCCGCCATCCCTGAGGTAGCTGACCCTGGCTATTCCTGTCGCCGGATCCAGCTCGCGGCGGTAATCTGTCACCCTGCCGGTGGTATCTGAAAAACGAAAGTGAATGTCACCCAGTGTCTGGTACGACCTTGTCTTACCCGGAATGCCAGCCAGGTGTTTCTCGGCCAGCTTGTAGGCTTCAGGAATGTTACCCTCAAGGATCAGTCTCCTGATGCGGGGCAGGTACTCCAGCGCACCCGGATTATTGTTCGGAACATTAATGCCTCCCCACAACGACTCTTCATTCACCTGCAGTCTCTCACACGAGAGGTTGCCGAACAGCATTCCCCCGAGGCGTCCGTTGCCCACGGGAAGAGCTTCAGTCCACTCAACAGCGGGTTTATCATACCACAGCAGATAGTCACTGGCGGATTTGCTATGCCGGCCACATCCTGAAACGGCCAGCATGATTACCGAAAAAACCACCAGGGCTTTCCGGCTGTCACTTCTCATCATTTTTCTTCAGCTTTTTCTGCTCCTGGAGCCTGTCGATCCTTATCTCCTCAATAGGTACAAAGGTTTTGTCTGCACGCTCTGCAATATGGATGTTGCCACATACACCCTTGAACATGATCTTGATGGTGTTCTCAACATTCTCCCTTATCGGCTCCATGATCCAGGCAAACTCCTCGGGCCCGCTCTCAAGCGAATGCTCCGTCTGCAGCCTTATCTCCTCCTTAAGCTTCTCTGCCCTGTCGGCCAGATCATCACTGGTCATCCACCTTTTAGTGCTAATGGGCGTCTGTCGCCTGTACTCAAGAGTCTCAAAAAACTCCCATTCAAGTTTGCGGTTGCCGAAAGAGAGAAACCTGGGATTGATGTTGGCAACAATAAGTTCGTCGCTATCAGGAATATACTTGAATCTTAGCTCCTTAAGGTCGATACCGTATTTTGCCTTCAGCGACACACTCAGGCTACCGATGAATTTGATCTCCCTGTCAGCCGTCTGTTCCAGCTTATTGAGGGTGCGCTTGAATTTGGTGTCTATCTCAAAGAGATTCATCTCCAGGATGCTCTTGATCTGCGTTATCTGGAAATGCCTCTCCTTCAGAAAGGCATTCTCCTCGATAAGCTTCTCATTTATTTTTACCAGGTTCTGGTTCTTTTCCTCCAGGCCGTTGATGTTATCTTCAAATTTTGAGACTTTTACATTGAGCTGTATGAGCTGCTGTATGCCAAACACAATCAGCCCTGCAGCAAGAAAGCCAGCTCCCCAAAGCAGTAGCTTGTTGGCGAAAAGTACGAAAGCAACAACCAGTAAGACTACCACCAGGATGTAACTCTTCATGTTGCTCATTTTGAATATAGATCTCCTCATCCGCTCAAATTTATCCGGAAATATCCCCGGTATTTCCGCTTTCTTTCTAATACTGCAAATATACTTAAACCTGTTGAATTACTTATTCTTACTACCGTTCCAGCCTCTGTGCAGGCCGGTGAAGAAAGCCCGGGCATTATGGCCGAGCGACTGGTTCCGGTAGCCCCCTTCCTGTACCACAAGAGTCGGAAACCTGAGCTCTCCGATCATCTGCCCGTTTTGTGCGAAATCGTCTTGCCCGAAGCTCCATGTGCCGGTGGGATCCCCCTTGGCAGGATCGAGGCCCAGGGCAACAACCAGGTAGTCCGGCCTGTACCCGCTGATGATCTTCAGCGCTCTCCTGAGAGTCTTTCTGTACTGCTCTGCAGTCAGCTTCTCCGCCAACGGGAAATTGTAATTGAAACCCAACCCTTCACCTTCACCTTTCTCCTCCTCAAACCCCGAGAAATAGGGGTAGGCAAATGAGGGGTGCCCGTGCAGTGAGACAGTAAGAACGTCACCTCTCCGGTAAAAGATGTTCTGCTGACCGTTGCCATGATGATAATCGATGTCGAGAATTGCAACCCTGCCGTTTTTGCTCATGTGATGGGCTGCTATGGCGCAGTTGTTGAAATAGCAGAAGCCTCCGAATACCGACCTCTCAGTGTGATGTCCGGGCGGACGGGTGAGAACATATGCATACCTGGTGCCGGCAAGCAGCTCGTCAGCCGCACTCATGGTGCAGTTTACGCCCCAGCGTGCTGCGAGAAAAGCATCCTGGTTGAGTGGGGTGAAGGTGTCAAAACAGTAATACCCCGCCCTCACTGAAAGCTCCTTCGGAGCCCGTGAGGCATAACGTATAGGGAATACATAAGGATATACCGATTTTCCCTTGGGGATATTCTGGCATACCTTCTTGAAATAGCTGTAGTAATTGGGATCATGCACTTCCAGAATATGCCTGTCAGGGTATTCACTGATCTTCCCTGTCCTGAAGAGCCCGCTCTTGTCGAGCTCCTTCAGGATGCTCTTTACCCTTACCGGCGACTCTACATATCCGCGTTCCCTGATATGATGAATGGAATGTCTGTCATTGACAGCCAGCCAGATCTTCTTAACGGGAATGTCAGTCTGTGCATCGGAATGGTTTTTCCTGCGGCTGTACCGGGGAGGCCTGATTACTACGGGATCATCAGTGATACTGTTGATAACCATGTTATTATACACGGTGCCAGAGTAGTCTCCGTACTTTCTCTCCAGGATGGCCTTAACAATCTCCCTGGCACTCTTGCGTGACAGCGGTTCGTTTCTCCACAGGCCGTCAAAGACCAGGTAGGGAGGACAGTCGTCACCCGGTTTGACAGGTGTTGCATAAAGAGTGTTGTCAATCGGTCGCGCTCCGAATCGCTCGTAGAAAGCCAGCCTTTTGCGGTTCTGCTGAAGTATCTCCGGATCGCTGCATAGCTCCGGATCGTCAGGCAGGCACTCAAAGAAAAGCCCGATGGCATCAAGCGAGCCGGCCTCCTCCCTCAGACGGTCATACAGGGCACCTCCAAACCCTGATGATGGACTGTCAGGCGTTGAGGCTATGTAATCAAGATAACAGAACTGAAGATCAGGCATGAAATGAAGCACAGCACAGGCCTTGACAGTCTCATGTATATCCTCGGCGATGAAGATGGAGGTCTGGTACTTGTGCTTCAGCGGATCAACCAGTTGCGAGTCAATAGCATTGATCTTTTGCTCCCGGACATCCGGGAACTGCCTCCTGAGGATCTCCCTGACAGCCTCGATCTTTTTTACGTTGGCCTCAAGATACGGATTGGTGATTTTTCTTATTTTTATCATTTAGTCATCTGTATTTGTCTTATAATGGGGGACTCTGAATGTGTTTTTTGATAGCCGTAAACTGCTTTCCATCATTCTTTGGACCGTTGTAGGTTATAAGCGATTTGCCTTCCGGTGCTCTTGGCTGCCTTTGCTGATGAACCTGATGTCAGCCCTGTAATTATGCATATCGTCGATTTCATTTCTTTGTCAATCAGGCCTATAGATAGATGTCTTTACGCTTGTATATTCTGAAGGAGAATAATGTCAGAAGTACTGACATCCCCGTGAAATAAAGTACTGAGATGAACTCAATACTGTAATCCGGATCCAGTGTATCGAGGTTGACGAATTTGTAGGGACTTATGTAACCAATTCCTGACAGGCTTTCCGTGATATTGGAGATGGTGAAGATAAAATAGAGGATAAGCACCAGACCGATGCTCAGCGTGGTTATCGGTCTCGCTCTCTTCACCAGTGTCGACATGAACAGTCCCAGGGATGCGAAAAACAGGTTGAGCATCAGAGTATAGATCGACATAACAAGAAAGGCATGTGTACTGAAGGGTTCTCTCTTGACGATCTCAAGGGTAATATATCCCGCTACTGCGGTAACAATATTTATAATTAAAACATTCAGGAAAACGACAGCTGCCTTGCTGAAGAAAATCTCACCACGGGTGAGGGGCCAGGCCAGCAGAAATTCCGCTGTCTTGTTGTATTCCTCCCTGAGCAGGACTCCCGAAGAGAGTACGATGGAATAGATACTGCCCAATACAAGCATATAGATGACGTTGTTGGCGGAGTAAAATCCCAGTACTGAAAACAGGTCATCAACATCCGAGATACCCTTGAACTGCAGGGTACCCTCCGGGAGAATACTGATCATCGCAAGTATCTTCTGGTTGTTTTCCAGGAAGACACCGTAGAATGACATAGTCAGAGCTGTAAGAGCTGTTATTACTGCAGTCCATATCAGCAGGGTGGATGCGTTGCTTCTTAATTCCCTGAAAAATAAGTTATTATTCATATTGCCCGTCGGGAATTAGTTATAGTAATGCATGAATATCTCCTCCAGCGAAGGCTCCTCAATGGTCATGTCGGTAATATCCCTGTCATTGAGAGCCCAAATGAGCCTGTTGATCTCCCCGGCGTAAAGGAATTTTATCGTTCTGCCTGATATCAGTGGAGCATCCTCAATACCCGGTAGTTCCAATAATGTATTGTCAATCTGATTATTGAATTGGATATAGATATTCTTCAGCTGCCTCTTTCTGAGTGTTTCTATCTCCTCCACCTTAATGATCCTGCCTTCCCTGATGATGCCCACACGCCGGCAAAGCATCTGCACATCGCTCAGTGTATGAGACGAATAGAATACAGTCATACCCTTACGGTTCTCTGATCTCAGAAGCTCAAAGAACCTTGCCTGCATCAGCGGATCAAGGCCCATCGTCGGCTCATCGACAATAAGAAGTTTCGGATCATGCAGGAGGCTCTGGATAATGGAAATTTTCTTCCTGTTCCCCATGGAAAGATCAGAGATCTTTCTTTTATGGTCCAGTTCAAACAGTTCCGTCAGCTCATGGATTTTCCTCTCAGTGCCTTCATATCTGAAAAATCTGCTGCAGTACCGCAAGAACTCACCGGTCTCCATATGAGAGTAAGCATTTGCATCCGAGGGAACGTACCCAGTTTGATATTTGATCTTTTTTGAATCCCTGACCACGTCCATTCCCATTATCTGCGCTTTTCCGGAAGTAGGGAACAACAGGTTCAGCAACACCCTGATGGTGGTTGATTTACCGGCTCCGTTGGGGCCGATAAAACCGAATATCTCACCCTCTTCAACCTGAAGGTTGACATCCTCAATCCCCCTGTCCCTGCCATATCTCTTTGTAAGGCCGGTGATGTCAATGGCCGGGGTGTTCATACAAGGTCGCATGCTTCGGGCGGCATCCACTTTGCATCATGACCTTCCCACTTGATATTGCATCCGATAGGATTGGTCACCGGCACCGGGATCGCTCTGCCGGATGTCAGCTCCTCCAGAACCGTGTCAAGATCGTTGACGGTCATACGTGTTGTGTCACGTGGAGAATCCACGCCTCTGCCTGTATAAACCAGCTCCCTCTCACGGTTGAAGACATAAAAGTGCGGCGTCTTCAGAGCACCATAGGCCCTAACCACTGACTGATCCTTGTCGTACAGGTATTTCCACGGGAATCCGTACTTCTCCATCCGTTGAACCATGTTGGGGAAGCTGTCTTCAGGATAGGTGTTCTCACTATTTGAGTTTATTCCGACGAATGTTACACCGGCATCACTGAATTTCTCTGCCGTGGCTCTCGTAACCTCATCGGAACCTATAACATAGGGACAGTGATTACAGGTAAAGAATATCACAAGGTATGGGTGATCATCGAAGTCTGACAGGCTGTATTCCCTGCCATCAGTAGCCGGTAGCCTGAAATCGGGGGCCTTCTGGCCTGGCTGAAGTGTGTAACTCATTTCTGTTTCTTTTGTGTGGTGAATAAAGCGCTTTTTTAATGCTATTGTCTTGATATGGTATGTGAAATTCTAATTTGTTTCAGTTATTATTACTCTGTCGCACAAAAAGTATGCTTGGCACAGGCCTTTGTATCTTGCCTGACGGCCTGTTCACAACTCCGTTGCTGCCCTCACCGGCAACTACCAGCGTCGTTGATCCGCCGCCGTCAAGGTTGAGTGCATCAGTGCATCCCAGGCTGTGAGCCAGGGCCCGTAGCTCAAACAGGCTCATCCCGTCAGCATAGCCCGGCTGCCTGCCGTCAACGACCAACAGAAGCATATGTCCGTCGGCAGTGATACCAACCATGGTGCGCGGATGACGATTGGTATTGAAGTTTATGCTGTCAAGAGGCATGTCCACACCGTCATCTATCAACAGTGGTCCGCTGACAATCGCATCTTCAGCAACCACCGCACCGGCATCTTCCCGCTCCGGACCCCAGGGCAGGATATCAACAGCCTCACCTGTTGCGGTGAAGACACCTGTGGCACGGATTCCGAATTCCCCTTCGTCTGTCACCGCGATTATACTGTCATCGACCCTGACATAATGGACGTTGTAACCCTCCTTCATGTTGAAGAAGGTGCCGTTCACAGCTGCCAGCACTCCTTCCTTTCTGGCAATATCACTCGTTGCCATCCTGGAATCCGGAACGGCAACACCGAACTCGAACGCGGCCGCCGACGTGTCAACATCAACCAGATAGATCGCCTGTACTGAGTTGAAGAGAGAGTCAGTGGCATATCTCATCATAACACCGTCAGACACGCTTTTTATTTGCCAGTCAGTTTTTATTAACTCACCGTTGCCGGCTCCCGGCTGACCCGAGATAAGCAGTGTGATAAAAGCTAAGCCCAATGTCAGTATCTCTCTTTTCATAGATAAAATATTTACGATTGCGGTGCGAGACCTTCTCAGTGCTGAACATCTTCCTGTCAACAAGTCTGATGTACTTCTCTTCCGGAAAACTCTCCGGACCAAGTTCCTGACCCACATGAATATCATTGCAGCAGCAGCGAAAAATGACACTGGCTTTCTGATTCTCATGACGGATTTATGTAGGTTTCCACCAAAGTTAGCATATTATTTAACCGTTATCAGGGTTCTGGATGAAATCTTACTCACCTGTTGAGGTTCATCGCTTTGCTCTCATATTACTCTTAAGGCTCTATACCTTCTCAGTGATCAGCAACACGGTATAACCTATGTAAAACACCAGCAACAATGCGGCTTCCCACCTGTCAAGCTTATGCCTCTTAAAGGTAAACATGTTGATGAACAGTATGACGGTGCCTGCAGCCAGGATATAAAAGTCGTTGTTGAAGGAGGTACTGTATGCTACGGGCTTAACTACGGAGACAAGACCGCCAATAAGGAATATGTTAAAGATATTGGAACCGATGATGTTGCCAACAGCGATGTCCGTATTCTTCTTCAATACTGCCACAACTGACGTCGCCAGTTCGGGAAGGGAGGTGCCGGCGGCAACAATGGTGATGCCGATTACCTTTTCACTTATACCTATTGCCTTTGCCAGCACAACAGCATTGGATACTACCATCCTGCCGCCGATGACAAGCCCGGCAAGACCAAGCAGTATAAGCCCTACAATCCTTATGACAGGTGTGGCCGGCTTTGCGGGCAGGTGCTCCGGCACCGACCTCTTCATCTGCCGGTAAACATAATACTGGAAGAGAATGAACAGCAGTACCAGTATCAATCCGTCTATTCTTCCCAGCAACTGCTTCCCGGGTGTAAACGGGTCAAGAACCATCAGAAAGAAAATGACTATTGCTGCAAAGGAGATAGGTATCTCTTTCCATATGGTGCTTAGATGAACCCGCAGGGGTAGGATAAGCCCGGATACGCCCAAAACGATGAAGATGTTGAAGTTGTTGCTTCCTAAAATGTTTCCGAATACAAGATCCTGATGCTCGGCGGTGGCGGCAAAGAGGTTCACAACCAGCTCTGGCGCTGAGGTCCCGAAAGCAACCACTGTCAGACCTATCGTCAGATCTGAGATATTGAATTTCTTTGCAAGCGTTGAAGCTCCGCCGACAAGCCAGTCAGCCCCGACAATCAGCATTGCCAGACCGGTAATCAAGAGAAGTATTTGAATTATCATTTAGACGGAACCCTGGTTAAAGCTACAAAGATAGCGATCTCAGACGGAAATTTATCTGCCCGGGTAGCAAAGCGACAGCTTGAATGCTAATCGAACCAGTCTGCCTGCTTCATCAGGGAGATCCCTTTATGAATGATTTTGTTCATGTCACCGGGCGGCCTGTTGAAGAGCCCTACAAAGAGTATATCCTTTTCCGGGATGGCTATGTGGAAAGCCCTGAACCCTCCCTGGTCACCTGTGTGATAGACGAACCTGACACCGAAGCTGTTTTCTTCCCCGAGAAACTGTCCCTCACCTATAAACCAGCTGTAGCCGATGAAGGGAAGTGTAGTGTCAACCCATGCTTCCGGACGGTATATGCTCCTTGACCTCTCCGTTAGCTCCTTGCCGAGGAAGAGGTTCTGGCTGATGCTTTTCTCGTAAAGCGCCAGTTCCGTGACGGAGCTCCACACTCCCCCGTTGCCTGCAGCGGGAAACGTGGGGAACTCACCGTAATCGGACTCCACCCACTTGCCGTTCACGAGCTCATAGGCATGAGCCACACCCTTCTCGGGGTGGGGACCGTCGGTGATGGTGCTCGTTGTCATTCCGGCAGGGGCAAAGATCCTCTCAGCGATGAACTGCTGCCACTTCTGCCCGCTTGCCTTCTCAATGATCAGGGCCAGGCCGTTGAAGGCGGGATTGGAATATTCATACCTCTCCCCGGGTGAGAAGTTCAGTCTTTCAGCCTGCATGACAGGTGCAAAATTCTCATAGTCCTTCGCGGTGATGAAGAATTCGGGATTCTCACTTACGGGCCTTATGTCAGGCAAACCCGACGTATGGGTGAGGAGATGTGCGATGGTAACTGCATCGGCTATCTCCCCGCTTCTGAATTCCGGGAAATACCTGCTCATCGGGTCGTCGACCGAGAGTTTGCCTTCCTCCTCCAGTATTAGTATGCCATTGGCAACAAAGGTCTTGGAGATTGATCCGAGGTTGAAAAGGGTATTCGGGGTGATATCCTCACGTGTAACCAGGTCAGCCATTCCGATACATTTCAGGTAAATGGTGCTGTCACCCTTCATGACAAGCACCGCCCCTCCTGGCTCATCTGCCCGGAATTCGTCCGCAAGCAATGTATCAAGTCCGCTTAACATAGTCTTTTCCGATTGTTTTGTTGAACATGAAGCCAGCAGCAGGCAGGCTGACAGAATTATCACTCCCCTCATAGTCTTATCTCTTTGGCGTTAATGTAATACTGAAAGCCTGGATTCGCGGCATGGCCTCCGGCGTCAGGGTAAACCCGACAGTGATGTCGCTATCCCTTCCCTCCATGATGAAATAGCCCCTGAGCGCGTTCTCCGGGACAATCTTCCCTATATGTAATATCTCACCCGCTTTTGCAAATATCATTGCTGATTCAGCTTTCAGATCCTCCGGAAGATTATCAACGAAGAAATTATCCGAAAAGAGAGTTTCGCACCGCGAGATATCCCAATCAGGAAGGATTTCCAACAGGTCATTCATTCTGCTTTGTAGAATATCGGTTGCTTCAGGCGGACGGGGCCGAAGCTTTCTTTCTGCAATAATCAGCTCCAGAACCTCCTGGTTTACAGCCCATGTTGAACCGTATGTCCGGTTGCTGAAGGCGATAATGCCGATCCCGTAATCGGGCATGATCGTCCAGTTGCCCCCAAAACCTGGCAGCCCTCCGTTGTGATAGATCTTCTTTCTCCCCATACAGTCTACTGACCACCTGAGGCCGTACCCGTAGGCAATGATAACGTGGCAGTCGGGGCCGCCGGGGTAGAGTGTGCTGCTGCTGTATGCCACCCCTGATGAAGGTGTGTGCATCTCCCTCAGGGTGCTTCTTTTCACCGGTCCGTTATCAGGCGCATTGCACGGTGGCCATGCCGAGAGGTGCATGATAGCATAGCGGGCGAAATCACCCACTGTTGAAATCAATCCTCCCATGGCACCGAAGGGACCGTCATGCAGGAGCTCCTCTTTGTTCCATTCGCCCATGCGATACCTGTATCCCTGCGCCATGACCCCGACGGGCAGGTCGCCGAACTCCCAGACGGTGCTGCTCATGCCCAGCGGCCTGAAGATGTGTGATGTGATGTATGACTGGTAAGACTCGCCGGTGACAGCCCTTATTACCCTCCCCAGGAGAGTGTATCCCAGGTTGCTGTACTCGTAGGTGATACCCGGGAGATTTGACATCGACAGTCCCTCAGCAATCAGGGTATCGAGCTCTTCCTCCGTCGTTTCAAGCCGTCTGTCCGCCCACGGGTCGTCCTGCGGAAACCCGCCGGTGTGGGTAAGCAGGTGACGTATCGTCAGTACCGGCGCATCAGCAGTCAGGTAGAGGAGACTATCGAGCTCCGGGAGCCAGTCTCTTACCGGATCATCAAGCCGTAGCTTCCCCTCATCGCGAAGACTGAGTATCGCCAGAGCCGTAAAGCTCTTCGTCATTGATGCCGCCCTGAAGGCTGTGGATGGTGTTACCGCCGTACTGTCTGCCAGGCTTGAGTAACCGGAAGCACCGGTGTGCACTATCATCGTGTCAATGATTATGCCATACGCTATTCCCGGGAAATGATTTTCTTCGGCAAAGGCCCGGTAGAGGCTGTCAATGTCATGTGTCAGCCCTGCTGGAAGATCCTGAGCCGACAGCGGCATTAAGGTGACAGTAAGGGCCAGAACCGATGCGGCAAATAATCTTCTGACAGCATTTATTGGGATGGAAGTCATTTTTCCGTCAACCTGTTGTATTTCCGGAGTATCTGCAGCGTCTCTTCCACTGGCAGTGCCTGGATGGTCATGCCGTTTCTTGCCCTGGCGGTCTCAGCGGCAAAGAGTGAGTTTATAATGGCCTCCTCGGTTGCCTCGGCCGCAGCCTGGAAGAGAAGATCCATCTCAT